>CAMTOX010000291.1 GCA_947074225.1 uncultured bacterium | reverse complement strand
CGAGATTTCTGAATGTGACTGGAGTTCAGACGTGTGCTCTTCCGATCTCCTGCATCTGTTCTAACGGTTTTTAAATAGCCTTTAAATTCTGTTTGAATGATGTCGTTATAACCTAACTTAACCTCTACAACATCACCTATGTTAATCTTATCTTCAATCTGCAAGGCAACATTATATACCGATGCCGGCAGAGTAATAATAGCTTCATCGTACAGCCGCTCCACGCTCTTCTTAATCGTTACCTTGTCAATTAAGCGAAGCCTATAAGAACCTATTGTTATGTCGTAAGTCATGTTATACATTATCTATCTCCTCAAGTAGCGTGTAAATATCATCACTATATGCTTTAATACTGAATGCCTGATTCTCCACACCTGCGGTAAATGGAAAGTTGCACGATTCAATACATATCCTTGTTATGTCGAACACATTATTCAGCAGATTACTTGTAATTATAATAGACTCCTTAGCTTCAATATATCTGCGAAGCTCAGCCATATAATCTTCAACCATATAGTTGTCGTCATCCATCAGTACACCTGCTATATTAATCTCATAATCATCTTGCGACCATCTCTCTTTAATTGTGCCGCGCATAGCACTCTTAGCCACATTGCGCCTAACAATTATATTGCGTTGGTTAATAGACATTACAGGATCAACAGGCAACACGAATCCGCCATCCTCATTTTCGGTAGATAGTCTGAATTTTACCGGACATTGAAAAAGCGCGCTTCCAAGCGATTGCAATCCTTTGCTCACAGCCGATTGCTGAGATAAATCCACATCCTTACCGTCAGCATCAACATCGGGAACCTGCACAATGGTTTGGAATGGCAATATTGGCGGAAAGCTCACACCGGTAGCTATCTGATAGCGCATTGCTATTGAAGACTCATCTTCTATTATCTGTTGAATTCTATCCATTACACTGCTGATTGCGCTGATAAGAGAACTCTTGCAAGTGCCTCTTCAACCTGTGATACCATATCTTCCTTATTCTCCGAAACTCCGCCATTGAAGATTATTGATTCTACCATCTTACTCAGATTAATCGTAATCTGCGTATTGCGAGTGCCACCGGTAGCAATAGCTTGTGAACTGCGAGCTATCTCGCCACCTTGTAACTTCGTATTGCTGCCGGTTGCATTAACCGCACTTACAAGTTGCGAGTTGCCACCTGTTGCCGATGCTGCCTTAGTAGGTGTAGCAAGATTCAAGTTTTCTCTAATCTTAGCTATCTTATCAACTCCACTTGTGGCAAGATTGGCCATGCCGGGTATCTTGCTGAGAATTTCGAGCAGTTGCTGCACCGGATACAGAACTGCATCCAATAACACTGTGCCAATTCTCTTAATACCTGCCATTATTCCGTCACTCTGAAAGGCATCTACAATCGAATCCCAATTGTTTTTTATTGCCATTATGGCGTTAATTAGTAATCCTATTGGTCCAAGCATTAGGCTTATGGCTGCACCCCACTCGTCATACTTCTTAATTATTAATGCCACAACCGCAATTAAGGCGCCAATGGCAACAATTATCAATCCTATAGGATTAGCCGTAAGAATAGCATTTAGTACAGTTTGTGCGCCTGTCCATAAGGTTGTACACACTGTTACTGCCGACATTACCATCTGGTAGGTTGTTAGTATGAATGCCATAGATTTAAGAGCCGCTATCAGCGTACCAATGGCTACACCTATTACAGTTATAGCAGTTTTATTTTTTTCTATCCAACCAATTAGGTTAGACAATATCTCTATACCTCTCTGCATTACAGGTAGCAACTTCGCCTGAATGTCAACCCAGATAGCTCCAACTCTCTCCTTAATATCACCAATGTTGTTAGAAGCCTGCTTTAGCGCTCCTTCGGGAGTAGCTGCAAGAGCTTCATTCATATTACCTACATTATCAGTAATAACTTGTGCCAACATTGCAGCACGCTGTTGTTCTGTACCGTATTTGAGAACCTTCTCCTGTGCAGCTGTAAATGATATACCTACTCGCGTTAATGCTCCAACTTGACCTTGGAGCACCTTACCCATCAAGTTGCCAATATTCACAGCGTCAAGCTCGGTAGCATTAAGGCCTTTTTGTTGCGCCAGAAGATTGTTCATTGCAGGCAATAGCTTTTCTAAACTGTCAGTTTGATTCACAAATGTCGCCAATTGCTGCGCACCGGATAGTTGCACCTCATCACCAATCACACCGAGCATCTGTTGTGCCGATGCAAGGTTTTTGATTGATTGAATCTCCTCGTCTGTTGCATTGATGCGTTGGCGCATAACTGTTTCGAGCTTTTTCTCAGCCTGAGCCTGGATGTTGTACAGATCTTGACATTCACCTAATGCTGAAGTTAACTTGCCGACCGAATTATTTACGGCATCAAATGCCAATCCTGCATCTCTCAATTTAGATATGCTTGATTGGAATTTATTTACAGTTACATTAGCTATCTGTGTGGCTTTCGTTATATTGTTAATTGCAGATTGCGCATTGCCTGTAATATTTAGTATGAAGTTAACACTGTTATTTGCCATAAATAATTATATTTGAAGAAAAAAAATTATGGAAGGAATAATTATTATAATAGGTTCAATAGTCGGGGTGCTTTTTTTAGCATGGATAGGAATTAAATTAAAACTATAATTTAATTTCGCTCAGCCTCTTTTTTTCGCAGATACACCAAATCTTGTACCGCCATAGCCCATTCAACATCATCAAGTTCGTCGGGATTTGGCATGTGCATATAGTAGCGAAGCTGCGCATTTAGAATGCGAATATCTTCACTACTATCTACCTCTGCCGACGCTACAACTTTTCCAAACTTGATTTTTTTATCTCAATCATCTCTGTAATCTGCGGGCACGCGGATAAAAACAATGTATCATCAGTTTTAATAGCTTCATCTCCTCCTAGCCAACAATTTTTAAGGATAACTTCATTAAACATGAATGGATCATTTTTGCCAGCCATTGATGCATAGCCTAATGTTTTTCGAGACGGTTTTTTAAGGTAACAGATGTGATCTTCTACCTTAATACAATTAATCTCTCCATGTTCTTCTTTCCATGCTTGAATTTGCTCAGCACTTACTTCTCCTATAAATTTCATGATTATCTAATTTGTGGTTTTTTACGTAAAAAAATGAACGGAAGGGTTACTTCCATGAATTTATCGCCAGACTTTAGCTCTTTACTTGCTTCGGTAAAATGAATACCTTGCAACACATCTGTAATCATAGCATCGCCATTCGTCGGATTACCATAACATACAACGGCATCAAGCTGTAGTGATAATATTGAACCATCTCTACTGACTGCAACTAAAGATTCAAGTTCACTCTGC
>CAMTOX010000290.1 GCA_947074225.1 uncultured bacterium | reverse complement strand
CCGCACGGCGCGCACAACACCCAGCCTCACCCTATCGCCCACACTCTTGCCCGACACGACGCGCGTCCGATCTGTATGTCGGCAAAGTTGCCAGCAGGGCCTATCTTACCTAAACCAGGACCGACGTTACTTATTGAAGTAAGCGCGGCACTAAAAGATTCCATAACATCCATCCCCGATAAAATTAGTACCAAGGTGCTTACAATTAATACAAATACATATACTGTTACAAAGGCATGTATATTATTAATAATCTTCTCAGATACCACATGTTTATTTACACGTACTGGCATAATGGCTTTGGGGTGTATTAAACGGCGGAATTCATAAAACATATTCTTGGCCACCACTACAATACGTATTAACTTCACTCCACCACTAGTTGAGCCTGCCGACGCACCGGTAAACATAATTACCAATAGTAACATCCATAGAATTGGCTTCCAGAGCATGAAGTCGGTTGTAGCAAAACCGGTGGTAGTTATTATAGAGACCACCTGGAAAAGTGAGGTTCGGAACTCACTCTCTACAGCACCAAGACCTGTTGCATCACTACTTACGGCAAGACCAAATGTTATGATTAGTGTAAATATTAATATCAGTGAGATATAGATTCTGAACTCATCGTCCGATGCTATGCGCTTAAAATTACGCTTCACCATAATCATATAGAGAAGAGAGAAGTTTGTTCCGGCAAGCAACATGAAGAAGATAATAATATAATGTATCCATGGGGAACTCCAGAAAGCTATACTATCTTGTTTAGTGGAATATCCACCTGTGGCCATAGTGGTGAGCGAATGGCATATAGCATCAAAGAGATCCATTCCGGCAACTTTTAAAAGTATAGCCTCCACAACAGTAAAAATGAGGTATATGCCCCATAAGCGGCGTGCTGTATCTTTAATACGTGGCTGTAAACGGTCGTACGTGGGTCCAGGTACCTCAGCTTGATAGAGCTGCATGCCGGCACCAAATAGTGGTAAAATAGCCAATGAGAGCACTACTATACCCATGCCGCCTAACCATTGAATTATGCTTCGCCAAAAGAGTAGACCATGCGACATGGCCTCAATATCGGTCAAGATAGAAGCTCCTGTGGTGGTAAAACCAGACATGGTTTCAAAGAATGCATTTGTGACATCCGGAATGCCACCACTTATTAAGAAGGGAAGCATACCAAAGAAGGAGAATACTATCCATACCAATCCTACAATAATATACCCCTCGCGAATACCATATTGACGTTTGGGCTTACCTCCTATTAGGGCACTAAGTGTGCCCACAACTGCTGTTATTAATGCAGAGTCTAAGATTGCACCTACATTCTCATCACCATATAAGGCACCTACTCCAGCTGCTATGAGCATGAAGAAACTTTCGGTTAATACCAATAAACCCAATACGCGGGTAATTTGGCGCCAATTAATGGCCTTTAGCATAAAAGACATAAGATAGATGCTCTAACTATTAAAGAATTTGGCCAACTTTCTGATGTTGGATGCTTTACTGAATATTACTACGTGATCTTTAGGTAAAATTACCGTATTACCACTTACGACGAAACCTTTGCCATCGCGAATAACACCTCCAATATTTACATCTTCTGGCAAATTCAAATCGCGAACTCGGTTTTTGGTAATCTTATCGCCGGGTTTAACTACAAACTCTACCACTTGAGCATCGGAATAGGTGAGGCATTGTACATTCAATGCATCATCGTCCAAGGTTAACTGATAGATATAGCTGGCGGCAATGAGTTTCTTATTAATAAGGGAACCAATATCAAGATTATCGGCTAAGTCTATATAATCAATATTCTCTACCTCGGCAATGGTCTTACGTATGCCAAACTGTTTCGCTGCTAAACAAGCTAAAACATTGGCTTCGGAATTTCCGGTAATAGCTATGAAAGCGTCCGAGTCTTCAATTCCCTCATCTTTAAGTAGCTCCACATTGCGTCCATCGCCATTTATAATCAGTGCATTTACTTTGTCGGCCAACGCATAACATTTAGCGCGGTCGTTTTCAATAATCTTCACCTTTATGTGAGGAGGGAGGAATTGTAATGTTTTTAATGCTATACGGCTGCCGCCCATAATAATGACATTGTTTACCTCAAACTCTACCTTTCCGGCTGCTTCGCGCACCATATCTAAATTCTCTTTGGGCGTGATAAAGTAAACAATATCGTTGGCCAAAATCTCATCACTACCTTTAGGAATGATGGTGCGGCCTTTACGTTTTAGAGCAACAATTCTAAATTTATCGTGGTTAAAATAGCCTGTGCGGAACTCCTTATTAATAATACGGGCATTAGATCTTACTTTGGCGCATACAAGTACTAAAGCATCGTCGCAAAAAGAGCGAAACTCGCGTACCCAGCCTCTTTGTAATGATTGAACAATCTCTTGTGCTGCCAATATTTCCGGATAAATAAGGGAGTCTACACCTAACTTCTTAAAGAATGCACGGTGTTCGGGTTGTAAATATTCGTAGTTGTCAATACGCGCTAAAGTCTTCTGAGCGCCTAGGTTAGAAGCTAACATACAAGCAGTCATATTATCGCTCTCGTAGGGCGTTACTGCTATGAAAAGATCGCAATCAGAGATGCCGCATGCTTTTAAATCGCTTAAAGAGGTGGCCGAACCTACTTTGGTCATTAGGTCATAATTGGTATCTAAATCTTTTAAGCGCTGGTCGTCTCCATCCATGAGAACAATCTCTTGTTTCTCGTTTGAGAGCATCTTAGCTACGTGTCGGCCTACTTCACCGGCACCGGCAATAATGATTTTCATAATACTTGAATTTTCATGTTGTCAAAGAGAGACAATTCTACCTTCTCAAATTTGCTCTATTATGTATGAAATATGTGAGTATTAATCAAATAATAAGCCATCTTTTCACAATAGAGCAATAGATGCAAAAGTACAAACTATTTTTCATTTGTCAAAAGAAACCATAACTTCTAAAGAAGTGTTTTCATTTGGTGAATCACTCCTCCTTATTTCCAGAAGCATGTAGACTAAACTTTTAAACGAGAAATAGTTGTTGTAACTAAACTTAATGAAGCCACTCTTATGAGCGGCTTCATTAAGTTGTTATAATGGTTTAACCCTGAAGGGGTATATTGTTAAGGGTGTTAATAGGGTGTAATCGTAACATTAGGCGGACAGACCGCTCTTAACATTTCAGAGGATTTACACAGATTAGGTGTAAACATCTTAGGTACAGATGAAAAGGCTATCGCAAGAGCCGAGGACAGAAAACTTTTTGAAAAGCTTATGGAAGACCTTAAGATTCCACAGCCTGTGGGTAAAGCTGTCACGACTATCGAAGATGGACTTAAAAT
>CAMTOX010000289.1 GCA_947074225.1 uncultured bacterium | reverse complement strand
AATGGTAGTGTATGACAGACATGTGATATTCAGATATAAATGTATAATAAGATCTGTCTTGTTATACCCTACCCTCCCTTAGTTATAATTGTTATTAAATAAAAAGTTATGATATAAATTTATGTATTAAATTGTCCAATCATTTGTCTATATCAAATAAGTCAATAAAAATCAAAATGACTTTAACACCATCATAACTGATATAACTTACTTCATCACTACAAAGTGCTACATAAAATGGTTTTAATAGGGATCAAAGAGGGACCTTGTTCGGACAAGCTGTGCGAGCAAGGTCCCTCTTTGATCCCTATTTGGTGCAAGGAAGGAGCCTATTTCTAGTTACAATTCATGATGAATAGTAAATCAACAAGGATGTTTAAAGAAAAGGATTTGATAACATATTATATAGACAAAGTAATTATTTTTGAGAATAAATGGCATAACTATTGCGATTTTTTTGCATTGTCAACATAATATTACACTATTTGGAATGTAAATATTTCAGTTCAATATTAACCATTTAGAAGGTATTTCTATTGACATAGTCTAACATCCTATAAAAGACAATAGGCTGAGTATGGATATTTTTTTATAGCTTTGCGTATCTAAATAATATATTTATTAATTTTTTATTTAATTGTTTACATTCTAAAATACTAAACAATTTCTCTATTTAGAATGTAACGACTCTTTATTTTATGAAGCGACGAATTAATCCCTTTTGGGTCATCTATTTAATCTTTATCTTTTTACCATTAGCAACTATCTTCACCCTGATAACTGCCATAGTAACAATTATTATGTCGGGACTATTTGGAGATAGCAAATGGGGATATTATCCGGGTAAGATCTGGTCAAATGCCATGTGTTTTATATCGTTTGTGAAAATTCGTACTATCGGCCACTCATTATACGACCGAAACAAATCGTATATTTTTGGCAAATCACCAAAGCATATACGATATATGGCTCATCTATGGATGGATTGACACACCATTTAAATGGATAATGAAAAAAGAGATACGTAAAATACCTTTTGTAGGTAAAGCATGCGATTCTGCCGGACACATATTTGCAGACCGCTCTAATGCAGTAAGAGCCAAACATAGCATTGACGAGGCTAAAGTACGCTTGGAAAAAGGAGCATCTGTTGTGATATTCCCTGAAGGAACACGTACTAAAAATGGATTACTTGGTCGTTTTAAAAAAGGTGCTTTTATGATTGCTGCCGATTTGCATCTGCCTGTGGTGCCTATTACTATTCGTGGTGCTTACGATGTATTGCCGGCAAACAGCTGTTATATTAAACCTGGCACCATAGAAATGGTTGTACATGAACCCATAAGCACAGAGAACTTGACCTATGAGAATTTACCTGAGTTTATTAATAAAATACACGATATAATAGAAAACGATTTATAATAAAAAAGTTATTCACACATGAGACGAACATTATTACTTTTCGCATTAATTATTATGGCCACAAGCATGATGGCACAATTAACGTTGACCACAAAGTCAAAAAAGGCTAAAGAGCTCTTTACTGAAGCCAAATATAGTAATAGCTTTACTCAAAGAGAACAATACTTGCTAGATGCCATTAAAAAGGATAAATATTTTATCGAAGCCTATTGGGTACTTGCCGATGATTACAACAAACGTGAGAAAGGAGAACAAGCTGCAGAACTTCTTATTATAGCCGATGGCGAAAAGTTTGAACGACGCCAAGAAACACTGCTTTATTTGGCCGAAACATATTATTTAATGGGAAAATATGATTTAGCTGTTCAAACTCTTGAAAAAGTTACCGATTTGAATTTAACGCGTCAGAAGAATGCGCTAAGCAAGAAGTTCATGAATGCGCTCTACCTCTTTGAGAATCCCACAGAGTTTAATCCGGTTTGTTTAGATGCTGTAAATACAGAATTCGACAATTATTTCCCAAGTATTACTGCCGATGGAAGTATGATTTCAACCACAGTCCAAGTAGAAGAAAATACTCAACATGGCAAATTCTCGCATGAAGACATATACCAAAGTATCAATTTCAAAGGCGAATGGCAAAAAGCTGTACCTCTAGATGCACCAATGAATACACCGAGAAATGAAGGTTCACAAAGTTTCTCGGCCGATGGTAGATATATGTTTTTTGTATCATGTGATAACAGACAAAATATTGGTGGTTGCGATATGTATTATGCCATTCGTCGTGGTTTTGGTTGGAGTAATCCTATTAATATGGGTGAACCTGTTAATACTATGTATTGGGAAAGTAACCCTGTATTATCGCCTACCGGCGATGAATTATATTTCATAAGTAATCGCCCGGGAGGATTGGGAGAAAGTGATATATGGCGTTGTAAGGTAAAAATATTAGATCATGGTATGCTTCAATTTAGTGCTCCCGAGAATTTAGGAGCTCCAATAAATACCAAAGGTAGTGAGTTTGCACCTTTTATCCATGCAGACAATCAAACACTTTACTTCTCTTCTAATGGTATAGATGGATTAGGTAGAGGTGATATATACATGTCAAAACGCGAAGGTAAGGGATTTTCTAATCCTGTTAACATTGGATATCCTGTAAATACTCATGGAGATGAATCGGGATTTGTAGTAAATGCTGCAGGTACAAAGGCTTATTATTCGTCGAACAAGATAGATTCCACTAGTAACCGATTAAAGATATACGAAATAGATTTACCTGAACGTTTACGTCCTGAACCTATGATTTATTTTACGGGTAAAATTATTGATGCAAATACAAAAAAACCTTTAGAAGCTCGCGTGGAGATTTATCAGTTAATTGACAATGCTAAACAGTATGAATCTCTTTCTGATGCTATCAATGGTAGCTTTACTGCCTATTTACCACCTAACGGTCATTATGGCGTTAGTATTACTCGTCCTAAATATTTATTTTATACTAGTCCAATAGAAAATTTGGATAATGTTATGATTGTAGAGATGCAACCTTTTAAAGATGGTAATAGAACAGTAATACAGAATTTATTCTTTGATTTTAATTCTGCCGAGATATTACCAGAATCTTATGCCACAATAGAGCGTTTATATCAATTCTTAAAACAGAATGGTCGCATGAAAGTAACTATTGAAGGACATACAGATAATATAGGCACTGAAAAATATAATCTTGAATTATCAAAACGTCGTGCAGATGCAATTAGACAAGCACTGATTGAAAAAGGAATTAAAGAAGATAGAATCATTGCCAGAGGAATGGGAAGAAACAACCCTATAGCCACAAACGACACCGAAGAGGGGCGAGCACAAAATAGACGCGTAGAGTTAGTTTATGGTCAAAGATCGGAAGAGCGTCGTGTAGGGAAAGAGTGTAGGCGATAGTGTAGAGCGCGG
>CAMTOX010000288.1 GCA_947074225.1 uncultured bacterium | reverse complement strand
CTCGGTAAGTTTCTCAGAATTCACCGTATCTACATAATAATAGAGAATAGAATAGAGTGCACGGTTTAAAGTATTGATATCTTCTTTCGTTTTTTGCGTCTGAGCAAAAATGAAATTAGGAGACAAAATGCAGAGAATCAGTGAGATGTAAATCTTCTTCATAACCATGAAAATGATATTTAATTGAGCATCAAAGATAATCAAATATTTCTAATTAAATGAATGTGGTCGAAACCATTCATTATCAATACACAAATATCAGTCCAAACCTATATTTTTAATTGCTCATTATTTTGCAACTTGGTTGTAGAGTTACTTCACTAACTTTGCGAAATAATGAATGGTAAAACTTAATTGCTTTGACAATGAAATATTTAACTCACTATATCTGTTCTCAATTTCGTAATCCACATGGTATTGTTGGGAAATTATGTTGCCTCATCATGAATGTGATGAATCGCTCCATGTACCGGCAGGTGCTCAAAGATGTTTCAATATTGCCATGCTCAACTCTCTTAGAGATTGGATTTGGCAATGGTTACCTGCTCTCAGAGTTGCACAAACGCTCTTTGGGCACGATTTATGGCATAGACCTCTCGGCCGATATGTTGATGCTTGCTTCTCGGCATAATGACAAGGCATTGGCTACCGGCGCTATGCATCTCCAACTTGCCGACAGTTGTTCATTGCCTTTCGATACAGCCTTTTTTGATGCTATCATTTCCATTAACACCATCTACTTTTGGAATGATATAGTTCAAGGCCTATCTGAAGTGTACCGCACATTGCATCCTAGCGGCACATTTTATAATGTGGTTTACTCAAAAAAATGGCTACAACGATTATCATATACCAAATCGGTATTTAATTTCTACGAGATCGACGACTATATTCGTTACGGCATGGAAGTAGGTTTTAAAGATGTACAAATTAAAACCATTATTGCCGATAAAAGTTTCATGGTATTATTTATAAAATAGATCTCTCTATTTACTATCTTCTCTTTTTCTCTTTTTTGACGATATACTCTATCTATTACTAAAATTGGTTGATAAACTTATTAACAATAGCCTCATATTTATAATGTATCTAATAAGGCCAAATAGCCTTTAAATAGGGACTTTGCCCGTACCTTGCTCGCACCTTGCTCGCACATAGGCTCCGAGCGAGGTCCGAGCGAGGTGCGGGCAAAGTGTATGGAAAGAGCAGCGTTAAGAATAATTTCAAAACGAAGAAGTCTCTTGTATTCTCTTGTTACTGTATTTTTTGGTTTGTAGAAAATATAAATTAAATTTGTCCGTTTAAATTATAAAGTATTTTATATATCAATTAGTAAAATAATTATAAGTTGTATAGAGGAGTCTTTTCTATAATTAACGAATACATGAGCAATGCAACAATTTAAGAGATGGTGGTATCTGTTGTTGGTAGGGTTATTGGGTAGTTGTATCACCCCTGATGATCTTGCCGACCAGAATGGGGTGCTTCTTTTTGAGGTGCAACATATCTTATCGCGCGATGTGGTGTTGGGCGATGTGGTTATTGTGAACGATTCGTCAGTGGTGCATATACCCCTATTATACGGAAGTCAGGATTTGGAAATTGAACTCACCTGCCGCATGCAGCTCTCACCCGGTGCTCGTGTGCTTGGACTGAACCCTGAAAAGGTGGTTTTTCAGAGCGGTATGTCGGAACAAACGTTCCATGTTATAGCAGCCAATGGGGCAACACGTATGTGGAAACTTAAACTCATGTTACCCAATGCTGCCAGTATGGAAGATTTAATGGCTTTTAAAGTCCTTAATTATGACCCTGTGAGTAGTTACCTTTTTACAGATGGGGTGATTCGCATGCTGGATACAACGGTGATGATAGTGGCACCCGAGGTACAATTTCCCTTGAATGTAACCCCTGAGCTTACACTTAAAGAGGGAGCTTCACTTTATAAGATGAATGAGGTGGGAACATTGACTTTTATTAGTTTTGACGATGTGAAATATATTCCAATAGAGAATAAAGAGGGTACAATCATACCATGGCGCATAAAACTGCAGCAACCGGAAATGATTACAACGAACGATGGGTATGGTACGATGGTGTGGAAAGCGGTAAGTTTTGATAACTCACAACTAAGTTTTAATAGTGCTGCCCCTTTAAATTTAGAAGTAGACGACCAACATAATGGTCTCTATTTCATAACTCCCGACAAAAGCACCTTGACAGATAATAGTGCGGAGGTAGAGTTGAGTTATACCTTACCTGCTTATGTTGCTGTGGCCGGGATAGAGCAGGGCAAGAAAATACCACTCACCTTGAATGGCCCTGCAAAGCGTTGCTATCTTTACGATGCCGTGCGTGGAACCTGCAAAAAGTGGGAGATTGATTTGGTCGATAAGGAGTCTTTTTATGGGGGGTTCAATAGCTTTATACCATTGCAGAATAGTCCGGCACAGATTGTTATTATAACCGATTCCATTGTGGTGGATAATGCCGGTGGAGTGGTGTGGCTCCCTTATCAAGGTGTAGATTCCGACTTTCCACTCTCTGTAAGGGTAGATTATGATTTGATTGCTAACGGAACGCTCTCGGGTTTAACACGTGGACAGACTTTACTTTTCAGAGAAGCTACGAGTGTATACTCCTTTAAGCTGACTTCGGCGGCGCATGTAGAACGCAGTTGGAGTGTGCGTTTGTTGAATGGTGGATTTAATGATGAAATAACCGGTGTAACACAATTAGAGGTGACTCAGGTTGCCTCAACCCAAAATAAGTTATTAGTGCAACGTTTTGCCGAGGTAGATGAGACAAATGGAGAATTGCGAATTATTGTGACCGATTGGGCCGACGATTTACCTACGACGTTTCAAGGAGTGTTGCAGCTGCTGCCTGGCGCAACACTCGATGCCGATGGGTGGAATGGTATTGATGGTTTGCAGTTTAATAGTTATACCGATAGTTATGTGGTGAAAACACGCTCGGGCAATGGTAATGTAACAAAGAGTTATACTATCAAGTTGGAGAATAGAGCTCGTGCACGTTCAAACGAAACGGAGCTATTACAGTTTGCAGTGAATAGTTTGTCGGCTGGTTATGGCGTGAGTCAGGTGAATATTGATGGTACTAATCGGGTGGTGACTTTACAACTTGCGTCGGTAGGGAGGGGTGCATTGGCCTTCATTCCAATATGGAGTCTCTCTAAAGGTGCTTATGTGGAAGGGTTACAACAGGGACAGCCCTTCTTGTTTGGAAATTTAGATCGTGTATATGCATTTACCATCGTGTCGGAAGATGAAACGGTTAGGAGCAATTGGCAACTTAAAGTAGATGCCTCGCCACAGTTGGAGAATCATGATTTTGAACTCTGGAGCGATAGCTATA
>CAMTOX010000287.1 GCA_947074225.1 uncultured bacterium | reverse complement strand
CGAGATTTCGGAATGTGACTGGAGTTCAGACGTGTGCTCTTCCGATCTTAATATTAGAAGGCGGATCAAATCTACGCCCTTTAAACTTACCACTTATGATTCGCATAAATAACTTTCTATTAATGTTGCAAAGTGAGAATAGTCGTTTTTATTGAACTCTATGTCCCATTCTGCATCTGGTTTTACCGAATTTATATCTCTAATATACAATGTTAATAGCTCTGTTGGATTCTGTTTTAACGCTTTATCTCCAACAATAAGAATAGGGAACTGCTTTTGATTCAACTCCAACTGCTGATATACAGACATAATATAGTAAGCACTATCGTCGCTATTATCAGTTTCAAAGCTATTGGCAATAAGTAGTTTTCCCTCTTTGAGGACCACCATATGAATGTAGCCAGAAACCAATTCTATGAGCATGAATGAGTTCTTCTCTTGTTTAATGGCCAATTGTAATAGTGCCGTTAGTGGATGCACATAGTTCACTTCACTTTTATAAAGAGGAAAGCGGCGAATGTCGAAAGTGCAATAACACTCATATGGGGTCTTATTCCATTTTACTATGGCTCTACCTTTCTTGAAGCGTTCTAACGGAAGGTACTCTTTTGCCTCTTTTGCCTCAAAGATTGCATTTGGCACCAAGGCAAAAGGAGCATTGGCAACTAATTGAATCGTACGAAACTTTAGCTGCAATAAAGGTTCATCTTGAACTATCTGCTTAAAGGTCTTATTGGGTACATGCTTAATTGCTATGCAACGTTTGGACGATAGTTCTGTAACAGAAAAAGAAAATCCATTCGGGAACTCCCGAATGGATAAACTATAGTCGTTACAGTGCTCTGTTGAAAATGAACTTGATATTAAATCAATGGCACTTGTCATAGGCTATAAAGTCGAGTGTTATTCCCAGTTTCCTGCGTTATTATTCGGTTCGTTTACTGAGCCGACTTTTAATCCTGTATATTTATTTAATTTTGTACGTTTGTCTTTCAAGTTTATCAACTCTTGACGGTTCAAATCGTGTAAATAAGAATCGTAAGGTGCACGTGCTTCAAACAAAGGTATGGTAATACCTGAAGCCTCGTTAGTAAACATACTTGTGTCGAATTCAAATTTTTGACCATTAGAAAAAGGAATAATCACTATTTGTTCCAATTTATCAATAGTATAATCTTCTGCAAACAAACTTTCGTATACACTAATATAAGAGGTGTCGCGACGGAAATTTTCTAAACCATTTGCGATAATCTCTTTCTCATTTCCTTTGTTGACTATTGCAACAGCTTTTTTCTCGGTTAAACCTGCTTTTAGTTGTTCGTCGGTAAGAGTTCCTTCTTTACGTACTATAGCTACTTTACCATTTTGGATGAAATCAATTAAGGTGTCAGCATTGGCTGTGTAAAATCCTTTTTGGTCTTTGTAAGCAATCTCTGCTTTACGAATATCCATTAAGTTCTTAATAATTAATTTCTCACGTTCTAACTGTTTTTCTTCAAATTCAATAGGGGTCACAATGCTCATGACACAAAGATAGCCTAATATTACGATAGCTATACTTAATAAAATTCTTAAGGTGATTTTCATATGTGTTGTTGTTATTAATGTTTCAATTAATTGAATGCAAATATAGTAAAAAAACACTCTCTATTACTTCTTTCAAGATAGATTATAATGTTTTTTTCTCTTTTTCTATTCCATTAAATCCTTATTTTAATTCGCCAAGTCCTTCACGAACTATTTTGGCCTCTTCGCCAGTACAATCTACCACTGTAGAAGCTATTTTTCCACCAAAACCACCATCTATAACCAAATCTACTAAATGACCATATTTCTCGTCAATCAACTCTGGGTCAATCTCAAATTCACTCATTTGGTCTAACTCACAAATAGAGGCTGTTAAGATTGGGTTACCAAGTTCTTCAACTAACTTGCGCACAATATTATTATCTGGAATACGTATACCTACCTCTTTACGGTTCTTAAAAAGCCGAGGCAAGTTACTGCTACCATTTAAAATAAAGGTGAAAGGACCGGGTAAATTACGGCGTAATAGTTTAAACGTATCGTTATCTACTTTGGCATACTCACTTATGTTGCTTAAATCGTAACATATGAGCGACAAATTACTCTTGTTTGGGTCAATACCTCTAAACTTACATATTTTCTCAACTGCGCGTGGATGAAATATGTTACATCCGATGGCATAAACAGTATCGGTGGGGTAAATTATGATTCCTCCATTTCTCAATACCTCAACTACTTTCGACAGCGCTCTGAGGTTTGTATTCTCTTCATATAGTTTTAACAAAGCCATAATCCATCTAAAATCTTTATATAAATCTTATTCCTTTTTACGTTATAGGAACTGATTTAAAAAACGTACATCATTTTCCGAGAATAAGCGTAAATCTTTAACTTGATATTTCAAGTTTGTAATACGCTCAATTCCCATACCAAAAGCATAGCCCGAATAGATGGTAGAGTCTATGCCACACGATTCCAATACATTCGGATCGACCATACCGCATCCTAAAATCTCTACCCATCCGGTATGTTTACAGAAAGGACATCCTTCACCACCGCAAATGTTACAAGAGATATCCATCTCTGCGCTTGGTTCTGTAAATGGGAAGTATGATGGGCGAAGACGTATTTGAGTGTTCTCGCCAAAGATCTCTTTAGCAAAATAGAGTAACGCCTGTTTCAAATCGGCAAACGATACATCTTTATCAATGTAGAGCCCTTCCACTTGATGGAAAAAGCAGTGGGCACGGTACGATATCGCTTCGTTACGATATACTCTACCTGGACACAAAACACGAATAGGAGGTTTTTGAGTCATCATAACGTGCGTTTGAACGCTCGAGGTATGGGTACGTAACAATACGTCTGGGTTCTTCTCAATGAAGAAGGTATCTTGCATGTCGCGAGCTGGATGCTCAGGAGCAAAGTTTAATGCTCCAAATACGTGCCAGTCGTCCTCAATCTCTGGACCCTCGGCAACAGTGAAACCTATGCGAGAGAAAATATCTATTATCTCTTTACGGGCTAAAGAGAGGGGATGACGTGTTCCAAGAGCTATGGGCTCTGCACTACGTGTTAAATCTAATTGCTCGATATTGTTGTTTGACGACTCTAAAGCCGCTTTCATAGTGTTGAACTTTTCTGTTACTGTATCGCGTAATTGATTTATTAACTGCCCAACCTCACGCTTCTGATCGTTTGGAACATTACGAAAATCATTAAAGAGCTCGGTAATTTCCCCTTTTTTACTTAAATATTTTAAACGAAAAGCCTCTAAGCTTTCCGCATTAGACACCTGAAACTGATCTATGGCGCTACGTAAATTCTCTATTTTCTCTTTCATGTGCTCTATTATTT
>CAMTOX010000286.1 GCA_947074225.1 uncultured bacterium | reverse complement strand
TACGAGATGTCTGAATGTGACTGGAGTTCAGACGTGTGCTCTTCCGATCTAACCGCTTCTATTTTGCTTCATTCTCTTTCCGGTTTAGAAATCTACTGCTACTCTGAAGTTCAACATGAATCCTGTTAAGTAGTTTGGCACTGCATATTGTTGATTGTAGATATCTGTAATCCAATAGTAGGAGTTTACATTTTTAATATTAAAGAGATTGAAGAGTTCTAAGTTAAGCCATATATTTTTTACTGGTCCTAAGTGTCGCATGAAACGTTCGCGTCCTTGCGAGAATCCACGCGAGGCACCTAAGTCCACACGTCGGTATGCTTTGGTGCGCAGAACGGCTTGGTAGCGTTCGCTATTTGGAGGACCAAAGGGTAGGCCATCGCTCCATACCAGTTTCAAGCTTACCTTATATTCCGGATGGTTAGGGAAGTAGTCCTGAAAGAAAAGCGAGATATTGTAACGCTGCTCATTTGGACGTGATATATAACCGGGGTAGATGGTGCCTAAGTTGTTGCCTGCATTGCTAATGATGCTATAAGAGTCGTCCAAAATATCTTCGCGCGAACGCATCCACGAGAAGGAGATCCATGAGTCGGTACCAGGTACAAATTCACCAAATAACTTCACATCAATACCGGCAGAGTAGGCCACGGCATCGTTCTTACCCGAATAACGCACGCGCACATTGTCCACATAATATGAGATAACACGGTCGGCAGGTTTATAGTAACCCTCCACAGTTAAGCGGAACGGACGGTCCCAAGCACGGAAGTAGTAGTCCATGCCACCCACCAAATGAAAGGTACGTTGCGCTTTAATATCTGTATTTAAAGTGATATAGTTATTGCCAAAGGCATCGGTCTCTGTTAAACGTATCTCCTTATAAAACGGAGCTTGGTAGTATAGTCCGGCAGCTAAACGGAAGGTGAAATCTTGTTTCCAATTTGGAAAGAAGGCTACCATGGCACGTGGCGAGAGCAGTGCCTCATTATTGAAACTCCAATAGTTTAAACGTAAACCGCCATTAAAATACCACTTGCCATAACTTTGCTCGGCCGTGTAAGAGTCCTGAGCATAGGCTGTGAAACGGTTGGAGTAGAGGTCTACATTGGAGTAGAGGTTGGAGATGAGCTGTACGGTGTTGCCATTATTAGGCATGGAGTAACCTGCCGAATCGCGAAATTCCCACTCATTTATGCGGTCTAAAATAATTTCGCGCTGAAAATTCACACCCCATTCTATCATGTTCTCCCCATGTTTTACTGAACCTTGGTGTGCTATGTTGGCCACCGTGGCCGACAAACGGTTACGTGCATGTTCATGATAGGTGCCTGTACCCAATACCGGGGTGTCGTCGCTGTTGGAACCACTACTACCCATGTCTAATTCAGAGAGCCAGTATTCGCCGGTAATATCGTAGGTCTCACGCTCGTTGGTGTTGAAACCTGAGGCCAAAAGGCTAAGACTAATATTTTCTGTTGGTTTATAGTTCAGTGTTAAGGCACCAAAGAAGGTGCGGAATAAATCTTTCTCCTTACCACTAAAATAGACCTTGAAAGTTTGTGCTGTGCTAATGGTACCGAAAGAGGTGGTACGCGATTGTGGAATGAAATTATAGCTATTCTGCGATATGTTGCCTAAGAAAGTGAGCTCCCATTTCTTGGCTAAAGCAAAGGTGAGGTAGATTTGATAGTCGAAATAGGTGGGTGAGTATTCCCCTTCGGTATCTAAAGTACCCAATAGGTAGCGATTGGTCTTATAGCGTATGCCATGCAACTGTGTAAATTTCTTTGACGAGCTCCCAATATGTGCCGAGGCGCCTAATAGACTTATGGCTGCCGAAGCCTCAAAGCGTGTAGGTTTTTTATAGCTCACATTAAGTACCGACGAGGTCTTGTCGCCATATTTAGCGTCGTAGCCTCCTGCCGAGAACTCTACTTTATCTACCATGTCTGGGTTTATAAAGCTTAACCCTTCCTGCTGTCCGGCACGAATCAAGAGGGGGCGGTACACTTCAATGTTATTTACATAAACACTATTCTCATCGTAGTTACCACCACGTACTGAATATTGCGAACTCATCTCGTTAGTGCTGTTTACCCCGGCAAACTGCGTGAGCAGTGACTCAATGTTACCTCCCGAAGCATCGGGGGTGAACTTTAACTTGTCGGTGTCTATTGTTTGCATGGTAGTGGTCTGTCGCTTATAGGCTCTCACCTCAAGCTCGGCCAACTCTTCGGCATTGAAAGGTAAATTTACATTCACAATAAAAGAGCGTTCGCTCTTAGGAACAATGGTACGTTTTACACTTTCATAACCTATGCAAGAGTAGACAATGGTGAACGAGTCGCACAGGTTTACTCCCAATTCGTAGTATCCCTGTTCGTTTGAAGCCGTACCCATAACCGTTCCCTCAATAGCTACATTGGCAAACTCTACCGGGTGTTTCTTTTCATCGAGCACATAACCACGCACGTAGACCTTCTGCTGTGCCCCTATAAGGCTGCATGAAAATAGTAAAAGAAGCAGAAGGTGTTGTCTCATGGAGTGATAACGCTTGTTTTGATTGTTAAACGAAAAAAATCGTTGAATAGTATTTTGGTGGTTCTTATTTTAATGATTTTAAGGGATGATGGTATCGCCAATGGTTTGCTACAACCCACGCTTTAGGTTCAACGGTCTCTAGACCTGACATAGCGAATAGAGTCCACAAAAGGGTTTATAGTTTTTCCAGTCGTGCATATTTAAGCAATAGCTGCTTTACGCCATGTGTTTGGAACTCTATCTTTGCTTTGCAATTGTCGCCACTGCCCTCAATTCCCAGCACTGTTCCTTGGCCAAATGTGGCATGTGCTACTTTGCTGCCCACCTCAAACTGTGCTGCTGCGGCACCACTCACCCCTTTAGACGTTGCTTGGCGTAAAGGTTTAAAGTTGCCTTGCGGTGTTGTTGCAGGCTTTGTTTTTATAATCTCTTTCTTAGGGAATACAGTGCTACGTTCCTGATTTAACCAAGCCGGCTTGTCGCTACCCCGTGTAGCACCCCAATCATTAGAACCACCACTAGGTATAATAAAGTCGGGAGGCAGGGTTAAATATTGCGAGTCTATATCGAAGATAAAGCGGCTAGGGTTTGAGAACTGTGTTTGTCCATTTTTAAAACGCGACTTAGCATAGGTAATGGTACATCTGTTTTTAGCTCGTGTTACAGCAACATAGAATAGGCGTCGTTCCTCTTCTACATTGCTTTCGCTGTCGCTCATACAACTTGGGAATAGGTTCTCTTCCATACCTACCACATACACCTGTCCGAACTCTAGCCCCTTAGCAGCGTGTACTGTCATTAAAGTCACCACGTTGCGGTCGTTCTCTTTGTCGTTGTCCTGATCG
>CAMTOX010000285.1 GCA_947074225.1 uncultured bacterium | reverse complement strand
ATAGAGTAGGGATCCATCAAAGATTGGCTCCTTTACAAGTTGTAGTTATACCGATTTATAAGAAGACGGAGCAGTTACAAGCTATTACAGAGAAGGTAAATGTTATTACTTCAGAACTTAAACGTTTAGGTGTATCGGTGAAATTTGATAACAACGACAAGAAAAAACCAGGTTGGAAATTTGCCGAGTACGAACTTAAAGGTGTTCCAGTACGTTTAGCTATGGGAGCTCGCGATTTAGAGAACGGTACTATTGAAGTAATGCGCCGCGATACTTTACAAAAAGAGACTGTATCTATGGATGGTATCTCGAACTATATTCATAAATTGCTCGACGCTATTCAAGAGAATATATTTAAGAAGGCTTATGACTATCGTGCTTCTATGACTCGCGAGGTAAATAGCTACGATGAATTTAAAGAAGAGATAGAGAAAGGTGGTTTCATCTCTGCACATTGGGATGGTACTCCAGAAACAGAAGAACGTATTAAAGAAGAGACAAAAGCTACTATACGCTGTATTCCTTTGGATGGTGATAAGACCCCAGGTGTATGTATGGTTACCGGACGTCCTTCAGCACAACGCGTATTGTTTGCAAGATCTTATTAAGAGACACGCTAGAATAAAAAAATATCCGACACTCGAGAACTCTCAAGTGTCGGATATTTTTTTGCTATATTATGCAATTATGGAAAGTAGATGTAACTAAGCCGAAAAGTCGTTATTGTTATGCTATTTCGTTTATGTTTGTATTGCCTAATAGGAATAGGCAAAGTGTTCTTTGAAATAGTGTTACAAAAAGGAGTTTATTCTTAGAATAGATAACCAGTGTTTAAATAGAAGCTACCTGTGCCATCTTGTCTGTTGAATGGTATGGCATAGTCTAATGCAATAATGAAGTTTCTATTGATTATTAATCGATATCCAACCCCTGCCGAAGCATGAAGTCTGTCTGTTCTTTCTAAGTTAATATATTGATCGTATAGTTCTCTAAGTTCCGGTGTATTATTTTCGGTAGATGGTCTGTAAGCTAAGTTATATCCTCTTGTTACTATAGCACCATCTGTAAATATATTAAGTCCCATGGCAATGTTTTGTTTCCAAAGAGCAAATCTAACAAATCGCCATCTGAATTCAACATTATAGAATGCAACGTCTAGTCCCATTACGCGGTCTCTCATAAGTCCTCTAACTGTGCGGTATCCTCCAATACCATCTCTGTCGTATTCGCGTCCAATATTACTGAAAACGGGTAAAATATAGTATGGTAAATAGTTTCCGATAGTACCCTGATAGTTTAATCGGTATGCAAAGACTAGATCTTCTTTATAAATTGGAACATAATGTCTAAATGTAGCCATGTAACGATAATAGGGGTGTGAGGTACCAAGGAATCCGGGTGCCAGCATAATGTGTGCTTCAGCCCAAATACCTTTCGTAGGAGCTGCTTCATAGTCTCTGGTATCGTACATTAAGCCTAACTTAATGGCACTAGTAAAACCTCCGTCGTCGTCCGATTCTGGTATGATTCCCCACTCGTTATACAGTTCAAAGAGTGTTGGCCCGGAGAATCTTTCAAGACTATCTTTGCCCTTATTAATACTAGCTAAGTTAATTGGACGCATACGTGTCCAGTTGAAGTAGTAGCTCCCTTCTGCAAAGAGTTTATTTTCCCATATATCTACAATGAAATCTGCTTTAGCAGCAATGGCTAATCTTTCGGCTCTATAAAAGGTTTTCATCCATTGTGGTTCAATCCCTGTTTTATCTTCTTTTTTCTTCCACTCCTGAACCTTATCAACATCGTAGAATGTTTGATAACCATTGTATCCGTAAAAGTCCATAGCTTTGTCGTACATACATGTAGCGGCAATAGCCATGTGAGTACGTGGAATGAGATTACGTGTATCGTAGGTTACAAAGTATTGCTGCGAACCCTTGGTATAGGCCGAACCCTCAATATACCATTGCTGACGTGGAGTAGGGTAGTATGACCCATCGCCAAAGTCGTAAATATTTAAAAGTGCACCATACTGGAAACCTTTATCTTGGTCGAATGCTACAACGGGTAATGGACCAAATGAGATTCCTTTCTTAATAATGTCTTCCTTTTTTTTACGTTCGCTTTCCTCAATGGTTGTGCTGTCGTGAGGAACAGTGAGTTGATAATTACTAATGGTTTCACTAGTATCTGATGGCTCTTTAAGTTCATAATTGTCTTGAGCAGAAAGAGATAATGTCATTAACAAAATAGAGAATAGAAAAAAACTTTTCTTTTTCATGATAGGTCTATTTATAAAGGTTTTATATGTTTTATCTTGTAGAATTGTTAAGGTAATTCAAAAGAATAAATGCAATGATTTTATGTTGTGTATTACTATTGTTTTAAATGTAGACTGTCTTAAAGCCATATCTTTAACACTGGAAATTATTGCATAGCCTACTTAATTAAATGAACGTCATTAGGTCTATAATTCAGTTTTTAGAATTCCTTTTAATTTTACTGCCAGCTCTTTATGTTTAGCTTGTAAATCTTTATGTTTTAACCATGTACCTATGCCTCTAACAATTCTAGCTCTGCGTAGATAAGCATGAAAGAAAATGTGTGAAGGTATAGCAATGGCTACTAATCCTAACGCAATATACCATTTTAAACAGCTAAATGCTATGATGGCAAGAATAGCAATAATGATAGGGAATAAAGCAAGTACTAAAACATAACGTACCGAATTATTAAATGCCGGGTCGTCCAATTTTATCTTCAGCTTCTCTGTTAGATAGGTTATTGGTGCTGTTAAGAGAGCGCAATAAAGAAAATAGGGTGATGTGACTATTAATAATATCATGCGCCATATATACGACCAATAAGAGAAATTTGTTTTGCAGATTACTTCGTCTGCAATTTTTAAGTTCTCTCTGCTTATCTGAAATTCATTTGCCGATTCTAAAAGCGCTTTAGCCAGCTCAACATCTTCTTTTTCATATTCCCCAATTTTAGCTATGATCTCTTGGTTTAGTTTGAGTTTTCCGCTTAAATGCTCGTTACGTTTTTATTTGGGTTTTTGAATGAATGATATCGCAATCATTACAAGTTCATAGCGTGCGTTATAATATTGGTCGTCGGGTATATAAAAGATAAGTTTGCGCATCTCTTTTGTTAATACCTCTCTAAGTGCATTCATTAACTCAGGTTGTTCCAGTTGTCTATGTTCTTCAACAAATTTTGTTACATTAATAGGTTTTCCAACTTGCAATAACAACGTACTTCGGTATCTGAAGAAGTCACCATAATCAATTCCCATAGGAACAATATAGATAGGCATTTTCCCATTAAGACCTTCATTTGCCATGAGTGCAATTAGATCGGAAGAGCGTCGTGTAGGGAAAGAGTGTAGGCGATAGTGTAGATGTCG
>CAMTOX010000284.1 GCA_947074225.1 uncultured bacterium | reverse complement strand
TCTACACTATAGCCTACACTCTTTCCCTACACGACGCTCTTCCGATCTTAAAAGGACAACTGATTTTCTCATGTATAAAAATAATTTTAAATTGTTTTGATTGAAGAGCTTACTTACCAAACATAGTGTTGATAAGTAAGCTAATAGATTCTAAAATAGAGATATTACTATTTTCTTTGTTTCATCTCTTCATCGCTCTTCAAACGGAAACGTTCTGGATGAGGTGTAACAAATTCTTTGCGGTTAAAATCTTCGTTATATCCTGGGCGAATTACACGTTCAGGAATATGTTTATCATTTTGTTCAAACTTACCATCTTTCTCACCTTTAGTAACACCATCTAAGAACTTAACTAATAGGCGTTCTCCTAATCTTTTCCATGTTGTTAAAGCAAGATCGGCCTGTTCTAAAGAGAAGGCAGTAAGCATATCGCTCACGGCATTAGGATCCTTTTTCCACAATTCAAGGGCCTCTTTATCGTTTTTATCGACAAGCTCTTTATAGTAGCTTTCTAATTTATTTTGAGCATGGTTCACCTCTTTAATCATGTCGCTATAACGGTTGTAGGTCATATTGCCCACCCAGTTATTTACCCAGAAAGCCGAGGTCCAAGAGAATTCTAATAAAGAGCCGTTCTTTTCTGAGAACGATTCTGGAATAGTATTGATATCGCAGTAAATAGGCACATAAACATTAGTTGTAGCATCGTCACAGCCAAACCAAAGAATACCACCAATAGGGTTAGGCAACCAATTACGCATTTGAGCAATAAAAGTAAAGCCTGTTTGCTGTGTTCCGATAGGACGTTCATGATAATATTCCACACCATCTACTTTATAAGTTAATGGACTTGGACGGAATACCGTGTTGTATGGACCACTTCCAGCACCCACTGTCATGTCAAGTTCGGTACCCTCATAGTGGTCGCGCATAACGCGCATCAAGTCACGAGCACTTAATTTGTGCGTTGGTTTAACCCATAAAGGCATACGTTCGCGAGTTTCGCCATTAATATAAGAGTAGAAACGATTGATACTTGGATCTATTTGACGGAAGAATGTCCATACGCGAGCTTCGCAGAAACGTAAACCACCAAAATCAAGTGGGTTGTAAGTATCGGAGAAACTAAAGTCGGCATCAGTACCTTCATAAAGACCTTGAGTACGTGCAAAAGAGATAACATCGGCAGCATAAACAACCTCTACTTCAGGGTTGTAAATCTTGCTAATATTTTTACTGCTAATGCTCTTAGGATTTTTCTTGCTTTGCAAAGGGAATGTTGTAATACGTGCTTGATTTGCATGAGCCGATACACAATCGTCTGGAATACGCATAGCTACCCATACGGCACCTTTATTGCCCACTCCTTTACCAATCATCTCCATGATCCAAACTTCATTAGGGTCGGCAATAGAGAACGATTCTCCACTGCTATAATAGCCATAATCTTTCACCAAGTTAGTCATTACAACAATAGCTTCGCGTGCTGTCTTAGCACGTTGAAGAGTGATATAAATTAAACTACCATAGTCAATAAGACCTGTTGTGTCTATTAACTCTTTCAATCCGGTGAAAGTAGTTTCAGAAATGCTCAATTGGTGTTCATTCATATTACCAACAACATTGTAGGTTTGTGCCACTTGAGGAATTTCTCCTAAATATTTACCTGTATCCCATTCGTACACTTTACGCATTGAACCGGCAGGATAAGTTGCCGCAGGTTGGTGATAAAGAGCACCGTAAAGCCAATAAGAGTCGGCCGAGTAGGTAATCATGGTCGAACCATCTACCGAAGCTCCTTTGGCAACTAAAAGATTTGTACAAGCATTCGATACCGTTATAGAAGCGGCAATGAATGTCAATAGAAATAATTGTTTTAGTTTCATAAGTAATAAATGTTTGTGTATAAGATTATTGTTAAGCATTAAAATGGATATCCAATGGCAAAATGTAACGCCACATCCTTATTCCAAGAAACCTCTGTTCGCCATCGATCGGACATAAGGGCATATTGTGGGTCGTATAGTTTTATACCAAGATCTAACCTGAGGATAAAGAAATTAAAGTCCAAACGTACTCCAAAACCGTAACTTAGAGCTATTTCTTTATAGAATTGGTTGAACTGAAAAAAGCCTCCAGGTTGTTCCGGGTAATCTTTTATGGTCCATATATTTCCTGCATCGACAAATACAGCAAGATTTAATGGAGAGACTACAAGAAAACGTGCTTCAACATTTAAATCTAACTTTATATCGCCCGATTCATTCATAAAATCAATCTTTAGGTTTGGATTACTATAGGTTCCAGGTCCTAAAGTTCTAGCGCTCCATCCTCTCATAGAGTTTGCACCACCACTAAAATAGCGTTCTTCAAAAGGTAAGATTGTTGCATTCCCGTAAGGATACCCCACTCCTAAGCCAGTATGAAAAACCAGTACTGAGTTATCTGTTAAACGCATATTGTAACAGAAGTCGAAATCGCCCTTTACAAATTGAGAATAACGGATATTAAAAATCTCGTACGAACCATCGGCATTAGGTTTCTGATCAAAGAGATGGCTTAACCCATATAACAAATTACCTGCAGTACGTATACTGCTTCTTATAGTATAAAAATCTGTTTGTTGGTTATCGTTACGTTTATTTGTGTACGATACACCAAAACCTAATTTCATTATAAAGTGGTCTTCATAACTAAATCGGATAGAAGAAGAGGGTTGTAAATACTCTTCTCTAAACTCTTCTGAGATCCACGGCAGATGAATATAACTAATATCTATAAGGTCAAATACAAATCGTGTTCTTTTAATGTGCCATATATATTTCAAACCGGCGTTGGCTAAGATACGCTTATATTGCGGCCGTTGCTGATAGTTTATAGATACGGTAAGGTCTGTTGTTCCACCTACGCGACGTTTAAAATCGGTTGACCCCGGCATTAACAAGCGTGGGAACTGTAAGCCTGCGCTTCCTCCTACTTCAGTAGCATTAAAGAGCTGTCCTAAATTTCCCATGGCTTCATAAGAGCCATTTACTCCAATGCTAAAGGTTTCAAAGCCTCTAAAAATATTGTTATTCTGATATCCTAACCCTATTCCTACCCCCAAATCACCATCTGAGTTAGTGCCTCCTACCTCGGCCATAATAGAGTGTGGCATATCTTGATTGACCACTATATTACAGTCTAAAGTATTCTCTCCCACATCTTTAAATGCTACCGACACATACTTCACCGCACTTAAACTATTTAATGCCGAGTAAGTTCTATCGACCATACGTTCATTATAGATGGCATCCGACTTTAGGAATATTTTTGAAATCAAAGGTCTTGCCCTAAAAGGATGGATACTGTCGGGATAAATAATTGTAAAACCGTCCAGATCGGAAGAGCACACGTCTGAACTCCAGTCACATTCAGAAATCTCG
>CAMTOX010000283.1 GCA_947074225.1 uncultured bacterium | reverse complement strand
GATTCAATAATTTGTTCACTTTGAGATGCACGACACCCTGTGCCTCCACATACCAAAATGTGAATGTTGTAATTTGTCATGGATAAGTTTTAGATTTTCTTTGTTAAGGTTTAAACATCAATATCAGTAAGGAGTAGAGAAATTTATGGGAATAATATCGGCTACTAATTCTCCATTCTTAATATACTTCTCAATAATTTCATTGGCACGATCACTATTTACATGACCAAAAATAATTGGCTCTGAATTTGGCATCGTTATCTCAATGGTAGGCTCCTGTTTGCAGTAACCCATACAGCCGCTTTGAGTAATCACTGCTGGAATTTTCTGACGATTTAGTTCATAAATAAGAGTTGACATAGTCTCTTTGGCTCCTGAAGCGATCCCACAGGTGCCCATAGACACTCTGATTTGAATTACTGATTCCGGATCATTGCTCTTTTCACGCAAATCTAGGTCGTTACGTAACTGGTCACGCATCTTACGTAATTCTTCTAACGATTGTACTTTTGACATCTTTGTGTAATTTATTGTTAAGGTTAAGATTATTTACGGTACACAACATAAGAACAAATAATGGATTATCTACAAAATATGAATAAGTTATGTATATTTTACGTATACTCCTTGTAGATAAATCTCTGTAAAAGTATTAAAACTTTATAAATGAAACAATAGTAATTTATATATTGTATAACATTAAAATATATTACTTAAGTTTTGAGAAATAATACACTTAATGTATTCATTGTCTGTTATATAAACAACTTTAATTGACTTTCTATAAATAAGGTAACTTGTGGAAATGAGATGGGAATGTCGCCTAATTCGCTTTTAATTTCACTACTTTTCAATAAAAAGGTTTCATTTTGTAAGTGAATATTTATGCTAAACTCTATGGATGGATTACCGGTCATGAGCATAGCTAAGGCACTAGCGATATCGCCTTTAGGCGGGGCATCAATATGTGAAGTAAGAATTGAGAATCTCACTAATGTTCCTTTACCTACTGCCGATTCAATCACTACCTCTCCACCTGTTTGTTCACAACTTTGTATTAAGAATGGAATGCCTAAACCTACTTTACGAGTAGTACGAGTGGTATAAAACGGATTGGAGAGTGACGACACAACCTCTGATGTCATACCACATCCGTTATCTGTAATGATAACTTCTAACTTATTGGGAGTGCGTAAATCTATTTCTATGGAAATTTCTGTAGCACCGGCTCCTAAGCTATTCTCTGTAATATCCGATATATGGAATGCAATATCTTTCATGAATCTTATTTATTAATGACAAAACTATGTATAGATTGCCATTTTGTTTAGAGGAATTCTAATGAGTAATTAAAGGGTTTTACTCTTTCTTCCTGTTTAATTATTCCCTAGTTAGAATTCAGCTTTAATAAAACGTCCATCTTGTTGATGGAATGCTTTACATAACTCTTCAAAATTTAATTGTTCAACATGTAAAAGTGATCGTCCAACTCCAATTTGATTTAGCCAGTGAGCATCGGAAGCAGTATAGAAACTATGCTGCTTCAACTCAGCCTGCAAAAGGCACATCTTCTGGAAAGCCTCCAACCTATGATACTCAATAGCATCAATAGCTAATTTTGTAGGCATAAAGCCTAATTGGCTACTTATGCTATACGAGGGACGATCTATATGTGCAGCAATTGCCAAACCTCCCATGTTATGAATTGCTTCTACCATCTTCTCTAACGTGCACTTTAAAGGAGCATTTAAATACCAATCTACTTCACCAGCAATCTGTTCATTAATATCTACCCATATTTGGTCGCCTAATTTCTCAGGAGAATAGGGCAGTTTCATAATATGTGTATCAATATACTCTTGCATTTGCAAACAAGCTTCCCAATTGGGCAGTAACGCTACTAAATGAAGTTCCTCTTGTGTTGTAATCTCCACGCCATAGAAAAGATGAATGCCTCTCTGTTGACAACATTGAGCCACTACAGGGAGCTGCCGCAAGCTATTATGGTCGCACACTGCAATAGCTTGCAGACCTACCGCTTGGCAGCGATCGGCAATCATCTGGGGCGACATATAAAGGTCGGCACAGGGAGAATGTAAAGAGTGTATGTGAAGGTCGACGGAAAAGTTCTGCACAGTATGTTGCAATTTAAGGGCTGTATATAATCAATCTCTCATCAATAGGCATTAACAAAACCATGAATGTAAGAGATTATAAATGCGCCCACTAATTTCAAAAGCCGAAAGTGGAGTAGAGTAAACACAAAGTTCCTCTGCCTGAGCCATCTCTAGAGCCTCTTGTTCCAACTTAGAATCTTTCACCAGGATTACTGCCGAAGCCTCCTTCAATGTTGCTACAGCCACCACATTCTTATGTGTTTGTATGGTTACCCAAACAAACCCTTCGTCTAAGCTGCCCATAACATCACTGAGTAAATCGCCAGTATAACCACCCAGTACAGGTTTGTGCATTGTTGTTTCATGCTCGCAAATCACTGTGAGATCTAATTGCGAGGCCAATTCATTTAAATTCATATATCTATGTTTTTAGTTATCCTTCTTATCTAAATCGTCAGTTCGTGTTTCTCCTTCCAGTTTAGCACCGCGTTTGTAGCAATCTTTCTCCAATCTATTTTTCCCCCACACTTTTTCAATAAGCGCATAGGCACGCTCGCCCGATAGTCGCCCATGATGCTCTAAGTCGCGTTGCAAGAATAGGCAGCTACTTAATTGTGCCTCTCCGCGAATAATATCTTCGGCCAGGACTTTGCACCCCGGAGCTCCACAAGCCCCACAATCAATGCCAGGCAAATAGCACATCATCTCGCGCACTTGACTCATCTGTTTCAATACACTCTCTATTCCACCGGTATAGTTTAGCTTTGCCATGGGTAAAATAGGTTCAATATGTATATCTTGTTGCATTCTCTTCCACGCTTTTTCACTAGGAAAATTGACATTATCTTTTATGAGTTCATTTTTTTCAGCACGTTTGCCAAGGCGTTCTGTTGCTAAAAAACGATTCTCGGGAGTTAATGCTCCACCGGCGCAACTGCGGTCGCAAGCGCGGAGCTCTAGGAAGTCGACATTCTGAACATTATTAGTGGTCTCCATTCGCTCCAGGAACTCTATGACATTATGAATCTCGTCTATGGCCAAAGTACGTCCTTCAAAATGGCAAGCCTCACTATTGGTTAAACTCCAACACATCTCGCACGAGGAGAGTTTTGGAGGCATTCGCTCGCGATTCATCTCTGCCTCATGGCTGTTACGTGCCAATACCTGATTCACTTTATTATAGAGTGTATCCATATTAATAACTCCACTAATCGGAGAATCGGTGGTATGTTGTCCTTTTATTTCGGCAATTTTTGCAGCACAAGGGGTTATATAAAATAGACCTATCTCTTGAGGTTCTGCTCCTTTATTTTGTAAATCTTCTTGTAC
>CAMTOX010000282.1 GCA_947074225.1 uncultured bacterium | reverse complement strand
AGATCTACACTATAGCCTCCACTCTTTCCCTACACGACGCTCTTCCGATCTCAATAGAGCAGTGTGGTAGAAACTATGTGGTGCGTTCCTATTATTTATGGGCAGTTAGTAGTGCTTCAAGACAATGACGTTAAGAGGCGATGAAACAGTAGAAAGTTAGCGGTGGCACACCATAGATAGTTGTGCCACCGCTAACTTATAAGGGTTGAGTTACATAAGCTCCTGATTATTGACCGTGAGTTTGAAACTTAGTTCAAACAAATCGGCTGCTTTACGGCACAGGAGCATGCGGTTTAAGAAGATCTCAAAGTAGTCCATGACCGGGCATATGGAGGTGTTGATAGTAAGATGCAGGGTAATGGTTTTGGCCTGTTTATCGAGTTTCACCTGCGAGTGCTCTACGGCGTAGTTTACTCGGTCGTGAATATCTTGTGCTATGGTTGCTTTGCTGCGTACACGTGTGCGGCGCACGTCTGTTTTGTCGGCCAGGATGAGTGCAGCAGCAATGGCATTAACGGGGTATGCAGTTTCCTCGTCGTGGTGGCCAATGGCTGTAATAACCAAGGCAACGTCGGCAGGTTCCATACCCATTTTATTTAGAATTTGCGAAGCTAAGACGGCGCCTGTTTGGGCATGCCCCCAGCGGTTAATAACGTTTCCGATGTCGTGCATAAAGGCTGCTATCTGCGCAAGCTCCACTTCGTGGGCCGAATAGTCAAGGGCTGTTAATATGTCGGCAGCCACTTTGGCACATTTGGTAACATGCGCGAAACTATGTTCGGTATAACCTAAAGCCAATAAAGAGCGGTCGGCTTGTTCAATATAAGTTCTTATTTCGGGCGAATGTTTAACGTCCTGAAAAGTAATATGTGCCATAGTGTTGAATAATTGGTGAGATCAAACATCTGTAAAAAATGTTTTGAACTCAATATTAATAGTTACTGAGTATTTTATTCTTATTGAGAGCTAGCAAATTTAATACTAATTGGTTATTAACAATAAAGTGCGATAGTAATTTGAAGAAAATATATTATTTTTGTACAAAATTAAAAGAATAACTATTATGTTAAAGAAAGTATTATTATTTATTTGTCTTACCTCGTTAGGTATGATCTCTGTGGCTCAGCCCAAAGTAGGTATTTCCTTAAGTGGTGGTGGTGCTCTTGGTTTTGCGCATATAGGTGCGTTGAAGGCTTTGGAGGAGCATGGCATAGAACCAGTAGCTCTGTCGGGGGCAAGTATGGGCGCTTTGGTAGGAATATTATTTGCCAATGGTTTGACTTCCGACCAAATTGTTGAGGTAATACGCCAAGAGCATATGGACCACGCCAACCGTATTTTAACACCATCGAGCAAAGCTCATGGCTTGGGTTTAATATCGCACAAGAATGTGTACAAAATATTAGAAACCCATGTGGCACATAATAATTTTGATAGCCTAAAGATGTATTACGCTTGCAGCGTGACCAATTTAACAAAAGAGAGTTGTGAGATTATCGACAAGGGAAATCATCTTCATGATTATGTTATTGCCTCCACATCTATACCTGTGGTATTTGAAGCGATGAGAATAGGCGATTGCGTTTATGTGGATGGTGGATTAAAAAATAATATGCCTGCCGATGCTATTCGCAACAAATGCGATATTTTAATTGGTATAAATGTGGTTCCCGATAGTGAAAAGGGACCTGAGTCTTTTGATCATATTTTAGATATTGCCGCACATAGTCTACATTTAATTATTAATAGCGGTACTTTAGAGTCTATCAAGAGCTGTGACCATGTGATTACACCAAATACAGACCATGAATATAATGCTTTTAGTTTCAAAAATTTTGACGAACTTTATCAACGTGGCTATGACGCTATGAATGCTTATATAGAGGCCCATCCCGAAATGTTTCAGATGCCTAATAGCGAGAATAAAGATAAAAAAAGTAAGAAAAAATAGAGATGAAGATGAAGAAGATATATTGGTTAATGGCCATGAGCAGCCTACTATTGTTAAGTAGCTGTAATAGTGCTTATAGAGTTAAAGATGCGTATCAGCTATCAAAATGCAAGTACACTTTTAAGAATGTAAGTAATATTGTTGTGGCCGAAATAGATTTGAGCCAGGGCTTGTCTTTGGGAAATATTACCAAGCTTACAGCATTATTGAATGGCGGCTTAAAGAGTTTACCGGTAGAGATGGTTGTGAACATGAATATTGAGAATCCCACCAGTAGTAAAGCTGCCTTAACACGAATGGATTACAAGGTAGCATTGGCAGGAGAACATGTAGCCGACGGTTCTACCGTAGAGGCTATAAGTATAGCACCTATGCAAAGCGGCTCTTTGCCTATGCGAGTGAGGTTTGATGCCATTAGCTTACTTGAGGGAAAGAGTGGCACCGCTGCAATAGGTGTGATAAAAAATCTTTTGGGAGTGGGCAGCGAGCCTATAGCATTGAACTTGCAGTTAAAGCCCTATTTTAAGATTGGCAATGCCGATGTAGGTATGCCCGGCTACGTGCCTATCAATGTAGATATTAAGAATAAGGAGAAATAGAGTTCTAGTTATGCCATGAGTGCAGCAGTGCGTCGTCCATGAATACGTAGCTGTTTATCCAATTCGCCAAAGCGTGGAAAGTGTGCCCTGATGCGTTTCTTGAACGGTTCTCCGTGGTTCATCTCCTTGGTGTGACATAGTTCATGCACCAAGACATAATCTATTAATTCTGAAGGAAGCATCATGAGGTAGCAACTTAAATTGATGCTTCCTTTACTATTACAGCTTCCCCAACGTCCGCGAGCACTATTAATCTTGACATCCGAGAAGCGATATCCTAATGTAGATGCTAATTGTTGGAGTCTTTTGGGTAGGTATTGTTCAGCCTCTCGTTTTAAATATAGTTTCACTATACGATGCACCACTTGCTGCTGTGGCTGGAGGTTAAGGTCTAATTGTTCAAAATAACCAATGGTAAGTGTGCTTTCTTGAAAGCGTGCAGTAAAGAGAGGTTTCTGAGCCTTACGTGGTTCGAAAGCAACTCTGAATGTAAGAGTTTGCAAAGGATGCTCCGGAGTAATAAGCAGTGTTACTTTGCGCGACTCCATTTGAGTTTGAGCATTCTGAATCCATTCTATACGTTGTGTAGAGAGAGGAAAAAGTTTATGTGCCATTTCAGGTGGTGTACTAATAGAGACTCCTTTTGTAGAGACCCGATAGGTAACGCTTCGCAACCCTTTGCGAATATTAATTGTAATATTTCCAATAATAGGATGTTCTACCACTTGCTTCATAGTTCAAAGGTACAAAAATGAGTTGAAAAACGGTATGCAGAGAGGTTAAATCATTCTTAAAGAGCAAAAAAATAATCCCGACAGTCTAAAGATTACTAGAGTGCTGTCAGATCGGAAGAGCACACGTCTGAACTCCAGCCACATTCAGAAATATCGTATGCCG
>CAMTOX010000281.1 GCA_947074225.1 uncultured bacterium | reverse complement strand
TTTTACTGTGTGTACAGCTCCCGCGACCACCCAGACTCAAACAATATCCTACACTCTTTCCCTACCCCACGCTCTTCCGTTCTAGAGGTATTTTATATACCGACTGTATAGGTAAATTCTACCATGCCTCTATTGTAAGAGAAAAAAGAGAAGGTGCAGCATTGGAACTTAAGGATAAATATTTAGAACTTGCAGCAAACGCCATTCGGAATAATAATTTCAAAGCATTAAATAGACTTCTTGCCGAAGCAGTAGAGGAATTTAACGACATCTGTTTAGAAAAAGAGAGTAAAAAAGTTGGAATTGTGGGCGAAATCTATCTGAAATTCAATCCACATGCACAACAACATGTTACAGATTGGCTCATTACCAAAGAGATTGAAGTGGCACCTCCTGTTATGTTAGATTTCTTTACACAGAGTTTTGTAAACCATCAAGTTCGTGTGGACAATAATATTAAAGAAGCTTCGAAGAGAGATTATCTCATGAAGTTAGCCCATAAAATTATTCGACAACAAGTACGTAAAACCGAGAAGATAGCTAAAGAGTTTAAATACTACATGCCATATACCGATATAGAAGAATCGGCAAAAAGTGGTGCTGAAATTATAAACCTTAACACACAATTTGGCGAAGGGTGGCTACTGCCGGCAGAGATTGTGAACTTTGCTAAACATGGAGTAAACAATGTAGTGAGTTTACAACCTTTTGGTTGTATCGCAAATCAAATTGTTTCTAAAGGAGTATTTAAACGCATAAAAACACTTTATCCACAACTCAACTTACTCTCTTTAGACTTCGATAGTGGTGTGAGCGATGTAAATATCACAAACAGAATGTTACTATTCTTAGATCAGGTTGAGAAATAAAAAAAATACATACCATCTTAAAAAAGAAAACATCGGTCTAAAGAGTCTATTTCTAAGGCATTATTTCATGAGTTTTTGAACTTTTTCTTTGAAATCTTTTACCAACCATATATACTCTAAATAAGGAACAGAATTGCACCTGGCTCGCACCTGGCTTGGACTATAGGTGCGAGCAAGGTGCGTACGAGGTGCTAAACAAGTCCCTGTTTATAGGGTATTTAAACTGTTATCAATAAGAAAAATAGACATAAGACTTATTTATAGGAATAATTTCATTACTTTTGATGAAATAATAAATATCTTAACCAACAAACCGTGATATATTATACTCCGGTATTGGTTAAAAAGAGAATGAATAGATGTCATAAAAATGAGTTGTACAAATGCATGATTTCGGTTTAAGGAAAAGAATGGTGGTAATGTAACATATTAAATAAGAAATAACGCTTTCATTACAAATAAATATATGGATAGTAACATTCAAATAGAAGAAAAAATAATCACTACCGCACGTCAAATGTTCATTGATAAGGGTTTTAACGGAACTAGTATGAGTGACATAGCAAAAGAGGTGGGAATAAACCGCACTGTTTTACACTACTATTTTCGAACGAAAGATAAAATGTTCCAGGCGGTTATTGGTGGCATTATAGAATCTATAATTTCACGAATAAAATTTTATGATAAAGAGACTAAAGAGCCTATACCCTATTTGGTGAACAATTTCATAGAGGCATATTTTAATCTCTTTAAGAAGCATCCGAAATTACCCATGTTTATTTTAAGAGAGATAGATAGAGATGCCGATTATCTATTTACAACACTTCTGTCACTTAAAGGAGAGAGCTTTATAGCAGAACTAAAGTGCAATTATGAAGAAGCAATAAATAAAGGTTATATTAAAAACATACCTCTTATCTATGTTTTCTATACTGCTTATGGATTAATGCTTATTCCTTTTCTAACCAAAAGTGCTGCTATTAAGGTAATTGTTAAAGATGGGAAAGAATTTGAGGAACTTTTGAATGGTTGGAGACCTATTATTGAGAATCAACTTATTCTGCTATTATCTGCACCTAAAGAAGCTCATAAATAGTATATTTACAATTTAATAAAAGCGGCGTTCTCAGTTCTTATTATAGACTTGAGAGCGCCGCTTTGTATATTTTAATGTTTATGGCTCTTCTTAATGTACTTCAATCACTATATTTTCAAATTTGATAACATCGCCGGCAACAATTTTAGCCCGCTTACGTTGTTCTACTTTACCATTACGTTCTACTAATCCTTCCACTACAACAAGTTGCGCTTCACTACCATTAGCAACAACATTTACAGCTTTTAAGAGTTGGATTAGCGGAATAAAATCTTCCCCCTCACGTATTTGAAACTTAATTTTTTCCATACAAATAATTAGAAATCTGTTTATTAATATATAACACGCAAACATTTACTGTTGCGATAAATACCATTCGTACAATAACGACACCCCTTCTTGAATCTCTATTTTATGATGCCATCCTAAATTGTGCAGTTTACTAGGGTCGGTAAGTTTACGCATAGTACCATCGGGTTTTGAATCGTTATAAAACACTTTACCACGATAACCAATACGTTCTGTTATGAGTTCCACCAATGATTCTATAGTAATCTCCTTTCCCGTACCTATATTAATATGACAGTTACGAATGGGTTCGCCCTCTTGAACAGACATCTGCTTAATCTGTTCAAACTCTATCTGCTCCATTAAATAGACACAAGCCGAGGCCATATCTTCACTCCATAAGAACTCACGCAAAGGTTTACCAGTACCCCATATTTCTACACATGTTATGCCATCTTGACGAGTAATGCCATATTTAGCAAGTTTTGCCATGATTGTTTCTATGGTATCATTACCTTTAACTCCTTCAATGGGATATAGATTTAAATCCTTACGCAACAACTCTATGTTATTATCTTGCAAACATTTGGCTAAATGAATTTTACGAATTAGAGCGGGTAAAACATGACTCTTCTCTAAATCAAAGTTATCATTAGGACCATATAGATTGGTTGGCATCACTGCAATATAGTTTGTACCATATTGAATATTAAAACTCTCGCACATTTTTAAGCCAGCAATTTTAGCTATTGCGTAGGGTTCATTTGTATATTCTAATGGCGAAGTCAGTAGAGAAGACTCCTTCATGGGTTGAGGTGCATTAGCCGGATAGATACATGTACTACCTAAGAAGAGTAATTTTTTGACATGATGTTTGAAACTCTGACCAATTATATTCTGCTGAATTTGTAAATTTTGATAGATAAAGTCGGCACGGTAAGTGTTATTGGCCACAATGCCACCCACTTTTGCAGCGGCTAAAATAACATAATCGGGTTGTTCATTATCGAAGAATTCTTCCACTGCTCTACCATCTAACAGGTCTAGTTCGGCATGTGTTCTACCCACTAGGTTAGTATATCCTTTAGATTTCAAATCGCGCCAAATAGCCGAGCCCACTAATCCCCTATGCCCTGCCATTGGTATTCAGTTAGTGGTTATTGACGGTATAGCCGACCTTATACGTTGTGCCAAT
>CAMTOX010000280.1 GCA_947074225.1 uncultured bacterium | reverse complement strand
TTGTGGATTAGTGCGTAGTGTCGATCGTTGCGATGATTGTTTTGCAAGCATAAGACGGCATTCTAGATTTCTGAACGTGACTGGAGTTCAGACTTGTGCTCTTCCGATCTAACTTATCGACAGTGCGGTTAGTAAATGCATGATTACTGCCGCCGATTTTTATCATCATAAATCGTTATGGAGGAAGAGTTTGTTAAAATACGCATAACATACTCTTCCTCTCTTTTTAAATCGTTCTTCCATAAAATCATTTCTTTAAATAGCTCCCCTTTTCAAGAGAGCGTATTTGCAACAACTCACCAGATCTTGACATCTGCAATTTCAGTGACTTATTATTAGCATATAAATTTACAAACGTCATTAAATTTTAATCTTGAGACATCAAAATAAGAGTTAATATTTTTCCACTAACATAATTACTATTTTGTTAGAATATTATTCAGAATAGTGTTTTTGCTTCAACGCCTATTTCCACTTCAATTCAAAACTGCACAAACAACATCTTTCACAACCATTTATAGCTGCCTAACAACAGCCAATAGAGAACTATAATTTAGCCACTCTACACATTTAACAACAATAAACACATTACTTATTTTTAATGGAATGTATTTTGCAATTCTATTTCAAGAAGTTTTCAGAATAGAGCGTTAAACAGGTAAAATAGCACAAAATGGACTCTTTGTAAAATCATAATGTTTCGGCAATAACATTTTAGCAAAGATCTTTTCAGATTAAAACATACCGATTACCACTTCTAAGTTGAGGTATTGGCTAGAGAGCGTGCTATCTAACTGACGTTAAATCATTAAAAACATAAACATATGACAGGAATTAATCGTACCCGAGTGAATGTAGCATTCGACATAATCAGTAAAGAGCTAAAAAGTGTAGTCCCACCATGTGTGCTAAGCGCAGATACAGCAACACATTGCGAAGTAGTGGCCCAAAAAGGCGATGTACGTCATGTATTGGCCTATGTGGTAGCACATGAGCATGAAGTAACATTAGGTTTTGCCACAGAGCTTTCAAGAGAGGTAATGCATGTGCAAATACCGGAAACACTTTTAGTACGCATGAATAAGCACCATCGCATAGAGATTGAACAACTGCAAGGCGAAGAACTTCGCAAAGATATTCAACAGGCCATAGCCAACTTAATGAACTATTATACTCAATTAGGCTGGATAGCCGTTTAAATAAGATATTATGGAAAAACTAAAAAGAATCTTTAAAACCATACGCAAAGATTTTCATGACTTTGTACCACCACTCACTGTAAAGGTCGATCAAGAGCACCATTACGAAGTATGGGCCATTAACGAAGGGGTAGCAAATCTTTTTGGTAAAATAGTATTGCATAGCACCTATGTAGAACTATCTTTTTATTCAAATATAGATATGGATACAGAGTTGGATCTTTTCCCAACAGAAATATTCAAATTAATGGACACCCATTTCGTGCTGAACATTAATGATTTGACACCTGGTTTACAAGAGAATATTGTGGAAGCCATAGGGAATTTGATAGATTATTTGCGTGAAGAAAAGCTCTTACCGCCCGATCAATTATTTAAAGATGAATAAGAGACGGTAAGGCATAAACTAAAACTTGCTAAGGAGCACACTAATGAGGTTATTAGTGCGCTCCTCTTTATATATATTCTATTGAGACGCGTGTTAAATGTACCGCTTCAAAGCAGAGATAACTACAAACATATGGTGTAAATGTATTTCCCTTTGCCACCTGTAACAATGGCAAGAATATGCAGTATGCCAATTATTGGTTTTAAAGGGGCGATTTAATCTCAACAACTCAACTCTTAACATTCTTTTAAGAGAGACACCTTATACATATTGGTTGTTTATAAAGGCAAACTTCGCACATTATTTATAACAAATAACACAAAAGGTATAGAAGCTTTATTTACTGTTTCAACGAATCACAAACCTTATTAACCATAAATGCAAAAGAGTGTTTATCCAGTAAAACTCTTATGCAGGATAGGAAATAGGCAAAACAAAAAGAGTAATAAACCTACAGATACCTAATCTACATAAAGCATGAAAAGAGCATGCCTTATCTGTTAATAGAGGAGGTGTGTCATATTGTAGTGGTTATGAAATTTCACTTCGGTCTAATCAAACGCACTCTTGAGATACAAACTCGCTGTGGAACCTATTATTTTCTCTCTATTAATCATTCCAAGAACTCAATCTTTTACTCTACTACTCATGGCAGTACAAATATCGGATACCGTCTCTTCCAACGGCGTAAATTGAATTGCAATGGCTTTTACTAACTTCTGCGAAGAGTAAGTTGTTCTATTAATAGAGGTTTGAGCCATCTGTTTGTCGAAGGGTATGTTGGTTCCAAAAGTTCGGTTAATAAGCCCTGCTAATGCACCGGCACCCTTAATAATGGCATTGGGCAAACAGATAGGTGCCCGATGCCCGAAACCTTTATTGAGAAGTGCAAGCAGTTGATGTTGAGTTGGATTAGCGCCCACCACAATATAGCGCTGGCCATGCAATGGCGAAAGCATCAATGCTATCATGGCTTGACAAAGGTTGCGCACATCGACATATCCCGATGCTCCCGCGGTAGAGAAAGGCGTTCCCCTTTTGGCTAAGAAGAGAATCTTTGAGGAGCTCTCATTACGGTTGGTAGCTCCCAAGACAACACCGGGGTTCACTATTACCGAAGGTAAGCCGGAAACATCGGCCTTAAAGATAAGTTCCTCCACTGCCAACTTACTGCGCCCATAAGCCGAACGACGATAACTACTATCGGCAGGTGTCTCTTCATCTATAACTTCACCAATAGCCGTATGCCCCAATGCGGCTATAGAACTTATAAAACAGGCTTTTTGAACGTGCGACGCCTGGGCTGCCCGAATCATTAAAGCCGTTCCCTCAATATTTGTTTTCATGAGCTGTGCCTCGGACAATGAGGTTAGGTTCACCTCGGCGGCACAATGGTATAGATGTCCCACTCCGTGCATAGCGTTAAGCAATGAGTTGAGATGCAACAAATCGGCATCTACCCATTCCAATTGAGAAGAAAGAGTTTCAGAATCGAGCTTATAATAGCTCATTATATAATTAAATTGCGACAGATTACTTGTTTTACGCTTCATGGCACGCACTGGGTATCCATGCTGAATAAGAGCGGCGATAAGGTGAGAACCAACTAAACCTGTAGCACCGGTAACAAGTGCTAACGGTAATTTATGATTAATCATTTTTAAATAATAGGATATGATAATGACGAAACATTAAAGCACAAATTGGAACATCTTGACGATCTAACTATTAGGTCGATATATAAAACAGTGAATGAAAGAGCAAACAAAAGAGCGCATGCAATTTAATAACATGCAGCCTGAAACGCATTTATAAAGGTTTAAATAACATACGCCCAATATAATTCATTAAAAAGAACCCTTTAAAGAGTTTCTTTCTCTG
>CAMTOX010000279.1 GCA_947074225.1 uncultured bacterium | reverse complement strand
ATAATTTGCACATATTGTTTTGCGAAAGATCAAAATGAGTGTACCATCCTTAAGGAAAGTGAATCGACCCAGTGGAAGTGAGCATAAAGAGAATCGTATACTATTAGCTACCCAATAGGCTTATATCTGTTTAGTAACTTCAATCGAATAATGGAAAATAAAGATATTGTTTTATCAGAACTTCAACAGCTGCTCTTGGAAAGAAAAGGATTCGTTCGTTTCATGAGCGGAATAATTAATATGAACCTGCCTAAAAAATTATTACTATGAAACTAAAATTTACTTCACTTATTTTGAGTAGCCTCTTTGCTATGACACTTATGGCTCAAGAAACTATCGAGGGTGTAAATAGTACTACTCATCCCGATCTCTATCTCTTTGGCGATGGTATACCAAACTCTAACTGGGGAGTTCCGCCAGTGAATCCATCCATGTTTGTAAATAATAACGACGGTACTTACGACTTTGCCCTAACAACTAATGGTGGTTATTTTGCTATTGTGCTTGCCGATGCTTTAAATTGTCCGAGCGATGATTGGGATTGCTTGAATGCTTTACGCTATGGCCCTTCAGAAGATGGCGTAGAAATTACCAATACCACAGTACCTATCAGTATGGCTTCAGGAGCCTTCAGAATTCATGAAGGTAACTATCAGCTACGTCTCGACCGTAATGCCAATACCATTACTGCCACTTCACTATCGGCAGTGGCCGAGCAGCATCTAAACAGCTGTAAGGTATATGCCGTAGAGGGTAACATCTATGTGGAAAGTGACGACACCTTTACCATCTACGATAGTATTGGACGTGACGTTACCAGTGAGAACGGAAATCTCAAAGGAATCTATTTAGTGCGTGTAAAGAATGAGACACATAAGGTGGTTCTAAAGTAGAAGAAGAACCCTAAAAATAATAAGCGGTTATACCGATGGGTATAACCGCTTATTATTTTTTACACTCTTGCACAATTTTTGCCTCTTATGAGGTTACTTAGGGTAGATAATAAATCAGAACAGATAACATTTGTTCTATTTGCTTCACATCATTACCTTTGCAGCTATGGATATCAATATGTTTCTTCTAGTAGGTTCTCTGCTACTGCTCATTAGTGTTATTGTGGGTAAGGCAGGGGTGCGCTATGGCATTCCCTCGCTGCTACTCTTTCTACTCTTGGGTATGCTCTTTGGTGCCGACGGCATCGGAGTTCGTTTCAATAACATCCATATTTCGCAAATGGTGGGTGTAGTAGCGCTAAACATCATACTCTTTTCGGGTGGCATGAGCACAAAATATCATGAGATACGTCCGGTCATGGGAAAGGGTATTCTCCTCTCTACTTTAGGGGTAGTCCTTACCACTGCTTTCACCGGTCTCTTTATCTACTGGCTTTCCAACCTCATCACTACACCGGTCTCTTTTAATCTTTCCGAATCGCTCCTACTAGGAGCCATCATGTCGTCTACCGACTCTGCATCGGTATTCTCCATACTACGTTCCAAACGTTTAGAGTTGAAGGAGAATCTGCGCCCCTTATTGGAGTTAGAGAGTGGTAGTAACGACCCCATGGCCTATATGCTCACCATACTTTTAATCAACATCATTACGGTGCAGCATGGCGAGTCACTCATTAGCACCGGCATCTGGATGTTTGTCAGCCAGCTCTTAATAGGCATCATCGGAGGGTTTTTCTTTGGATACATCGCAGTGAAGGTGATGAATCGGTTGCGTGTCGACAACCAAGCCATGTACCCTATTCTACTCTTAGCCTTTGTCTTTCTAACCTACTCTGCCTCCTCCTTTCTGGAGGGAAATGGCTATTTAGCCGTCTATATTGCCGGGTTAGTGGTGGGAAACCATAAGATTCAGCACAAACGTTATGTTGTGCGTTTCTTCGATGGCTTCACCTGGTTATTTCAAATAGCGCTCTTCCTTATTTTAGGGCTCTTGGTGAGTCCCAGCCAGTTGCTCCCTATTGCCGGGTTAGGCGTCGTCATAGGTCTCTTTGTAATCTTCTTGGCGCGCCCGTTGAGTGTCTACATCAGCTTAGCACCCTTTCGCAAGCTCTCTTTCAAAGCCAGGACTTACATCTCTTGGGTGGGTCTGCGTGGTGCGGTGCCCATTCTCTTTGCCACCTATCCGCTCATTAACAACATACTCTACGCCAACATTATCTTCAACATCGTCTTCTGTTGCACCTTAGTATCGCTTGTGGTACAAGGTACCACAGTGTCATTAGTAGCCCGGTTGCTTAAGGTGGGAAATCTATCCACCAGCAAACGTAGCTATTTCGAGATGGAGTTGAAAGACGAGATAAAATCGGCTACTTCAGAGATGACAGTGACACCGGAACTTCTGGTCTATGGTTGCCGACTTATGGATTTGCCACTTCCCGACAGCGCATTGGTGGTGATGGTGAGTAGAGGCAAGCGCTGTTTCATCCCCAAAGGGGCGACAGAACTTCTGGCTGGCGACACACTACTCATCATTACAGACGACGAGAAAGCGCTCAAAGAGCTCTACCGAAACCATAATATTGAGGAGTTCACCATAGAGAAGAACCAATAAGAGAGTAACTTCAACAGAGCTATCTACCACAAGGCTATGGTGCCGTAACCTAAACACTTCATAACAGAAGCGTGCCGTAACTCCTTTCATTAGAAGTTACGGCACGCTTATAGTTTATAGCATTGCCCTACAGATATGCCTACAACCTCAAGGAAGATCATGGTGTCACGCTCTGTTTGGCGCTGCCTAATGGTTCAATAGGAGTATTAATCCTTATTGGTGGTTGTTACAGGAGTGTAGGTACGTGCGCCAAGCTCTTTGTCGAGCATGAACAAACCAAAGCCATTATCTTTTATGAGACGAAGGTTCTTAATGATTTCCTGTGCGGTCTCTTCCTCTTCCACCTGTTCGTCAATAAACCAACGCAACATGCTTTGAGTAGCATAATCCTTCTCGCTATCGGCAAGGGCATAGAGGTTATTAATCATCTCGGTAACTTTTTGCTCGTGTGTCAAGGTATCTTCAAACGCCTGAAGTGGCGACTCCCAATGGGTTTGCACCTGAGCTATTGGCGCCAAGGTAATACGACCACCGCGAGAGATTACATAGTTAAACAGTAGTTGAGCATGGTCTTGCTCCTCCTTAAATTGTACGGCAAACCAATTGGCCATACCGGTATTACCATTTTCATGGCAATAGGCCGACATAGAGAGGTATAAATATGCCGACCAAAATTCGGCATTAATCTGAGCATTAATTGCTTGTTCAATGTTTTTCTTCAACATAAGATTAAATGTATTATAATATAAATCGTAATGAGTACAAATATATAAATAATTATTAAAACCACAACATCCTTTATAACCCATTATAAAAAATACATGTTTCTAATTGGATAATCATGAATATAGCCCTCTTATTAATGAGGATAATTTAATGGCCGACGCTCCATAAAAAATAGTTGAGCCA
>CAMTOX010000278.1 GCA_947074225.1 uncultured bacterium | reverse complement strand
TCCGATCTGATTATTTCTTTCTTCATCAATGCTTTTTACGGTTATAATGGGAGGCTTAAGTTCATTCTGGCAGGGACTTTATATGCATTTTGGTCGGACCTCGCTCGGACAAGCTGTGCGAGCGGGGTCCGACCAAGCTCCATCTGAAGTGCAACGGAATAGGGAGCTTAACGTGGAGAAGTAGGGTGCAAAAAATATATTATGTTGCAATGTTTGCACTGCAAAAAGAGTTGGTTGCATATGTTATGATTTTTCCTTGTATTGATGGGGTAGGCAATAGGTTTTGATGATATGAAGTTAGATACGCTTTTTATTGATATAAAAGTGCGGAAGAATATAAAACCTGGCTTGAATAATCGTAGGAATAAGAGATCATTTCAATGTCAAAAGATCTGATTTTAACTAGTTTGTACAAAGTAGTGTTAAGTTATAGAGTTTGATTGAAATTTAATGCAAAGAGTATATTTCATTAAATAAGATTTATTCTTTGCATATCTTAGGCATAAAATGCAAAAACAAATGCCAATTCATAATTTCTAATTCCTTTATTTTAGTATATAATAGCTTTTAAAGGTATATATATTGTACTCAGGACTAGGATTTTACACATTCACCTGTATCTGTTGAATAGTTATGAAACAAAATCTATCTAAAGGCATATTTGCAAATTTCATTGTATCTATTGCTACATGTTTATGTTCTGTATTCTTTATGAATGCAGAAAATACAACTTCTACTATTGTGTTGATTCAACAAACTGCACGTAGTTATTATGGTTCTACTTCCGACAATGATTCGCTTAATGGGGTGGCATTTGCACAAGCACTTGCTACGGCACAAGATAGTGCCTATCTTTTGCTCCGGAATAGTGCTAATGGTGGAATATTTCAAGGAAATTTTGCAACAAGCATTAACCGTCTGACCATTAAAGGGGGTTATAGTGGCGATGCTGAAAGTTGGAGCCTTACAGATGTGGTGACAGATAGCAGTACTTTTGACGGTATCCAGAAAGGTAGGGTATTTGAACTCTCCAATGTAAGCGATACCATAACCATGACAAATGTCGTAATAAAGAATGGTTATGTTAGCAGTAATACTGACTATGGCGGAGGTATCTATATGGGAGATATTGGCTCATTGCTTTTAAATGGATGTACAAAACTAATTAATAATTATTCCGATTATTATGGTGGGGCCATTGCTTTTAGTTATAGTGACATTCTCATTGAAGATGCCGTGCAGTTCATTGGTAATTCATGTCTGAATTATGGGGGTGCCATAGGTTGCCATGACCCTCTATCATTGTCTACTAATGATGCCATTAATGTAGACAGTGTGACAAAATATATGATGACAGTGCAAACTGATACATCATTAAATCTAAAAGCAAAATTAACTATAACAGATAGTGTCCTTTTCTATGATAATAGTGCAACTGCTGTTATGAGTTATGGTGGCGCTATATTGTTTATGTATGGTTCTATAATAATTTCCAACCAAGTTAAGTTTGATTCTAATATTGCCACAGATTATAGTGCTATTGGTATAAAGGGAAAACTGACCTTGAGAGATAGTGTCACCATTTCCGATAAAATTGGTAGTACAGAACATTGTATTTATGTGTTGGGTTCATTAACACTTCAAGACAACATAAAGTTGAAGAATAGTTTACGTCTTGGGCTTAATACATATATAACCGTACCGAATGGAGCATTGGCCGATAGTGCAATGGTCGAAAGTATATCCATTGACGACCCGGCAGCAGGAAGGTTGGTTGTGCGTTATACCAATTTTGTCCCAACTCCTTATGTGAATAAAACCATAACAAATGGCAGTGAAATGGCAAAGTATAAGAATGTCATAAACTCAGGCTATAGTCTTTATAATGGCATAAATCCTTATGTATGTTTAAGTTACAATGATTCTATTGCACATTTATACAAAATAACGAAAAATGATGTTGTGATGAGTAATAATGTTGTTGAGAAAAGTTTCAGTCTTTATGCAGATATACCGAGTAAAGCCACTGGAGTGACTATCTCATCCAATGGACCTGATTCTTTAAACGTTGGTAAAATAGATTTTTCAAGTTCAGAAGATTTTTTCCGTTATACTCAAGCTTTTCCGGGGACTAACTATGAGTTATTATTTGATGATTCACCACAGACCACCATCTTAATTAATACGGTTGCTTTAACTTCTTATGATACAACATTAACTAACTCCACCTTTAATACAACACTTTTAAATACTTCCGTTCACACTATTGATACAATGACTATGTATAACAATTTACGCTTACAATTAACACCTGCAATTGGAGCATCTCAAGGTGCAATATTGAATGTTAGCGATACATTACTCTTGTATGATGGGCTTTGTGTAGAGGTCGACATGAACGATTTTATTGCTCAAGGAAATTCTAGTGAGTTTGCCTTCTTGTGTTTACCCTTCGATGTGAATCTACAAACCGGAGTGAGGTATGTACCATCTGGGAGTTCTTCAAGTGGAAAAGAGCAATTAGCACGGTTGAATACCGATTATCGTATAAGACTGTATAGCTCCGAATTAAGAAGCATTAATGGACAAGGTAATCAAAACTGGGTAGATGTTACAACTTTACCTTTCAGTAGTGAATATGTATCTCTGACAGATAGCGTGGTCATTCCTGCTGGTACTGGTTTTATAGTGATGATTGTGCCCGAAAGTTATTATGGCACTAATGCAACTTATGCAAGTGGTGAGGGGCCATTGAACAATAAGTATCGGTTTTATGCTAATAACCCAAATTGTTTGGGAAGTGATAAGGATGTTGATGTAAAGGTGGTTTCAAATGGAGCCAGTTCTCTGGCAAGGCATTCTAAATATGATTCCGGAAACTGGCAACGCACTTGGGACGATGGATTAGTATTGGTTGGAAATGCTACTTGCTATGAGTGGGAGTATATGCCAGATGCTAATTTGCCACGTTACCTCTATGAACGCTCTACTGAAGGTCAATACAATGGATATAGTACCATAGATACTTGGTATAATAATTTAATGCCATATACAGCCTATTTTGCCTTCATGACTCCTACTATACTTGCAACTTCTGAGAATCAAACTATCTCCTTTTCGGGCTATGGAAATAGCCCTTCTAACTATATTGCGGGGAATCCAGAGAGAGATGAGAATCAGTTTATCTTTGTTTTACAATGCGATAATGAAATATTGGAAATGACTGGCATCTATTTTTCAGAACTAGCCTCGACTGATTTTAAATATAATGAAGATGCCATAAAGTTTGGCTCTCTAAATGAAGATATGATATGGAACTACTTTAATGAAACTCCTTATGCTTTTAATGGGCTTCCTTTTGTGGGCGATTCCATGCGTTTTGAACTGAGAATACATACCGGAAATAAAGGAATATATTGCCTTAAACCATTTAAAATATTCCCACAAGGGTATAAAGTTTTTATTACTGCTGAAGGAGAAA
>CAMTOX010000277.1 GCA_947074225.1 uncultured bacterium | reverse complement strand
TTACCTCGTAGTTTAACTCAAAAAGCCACAATTAACCGTTTACGTTTCTATGTATCGGCTAGCAACTTATTCACCTTAACAAATTACTCAGGTTATGATCCTGAAATTGGGGGAGGTGTAGACTATGGTAATTATCCACAAAGCCGCACCTTTACATTCGGTGTGAACATTGATTTCTAATCCTTTTATATCGATTGAAACAACAAAAAAACATCTCGAAATGAAATTTCTAAAAATAAAAACTAATAAAAATATGATTGCTGCAGTGCTACTCTCTGCTGTAACGCTTACCAGTTGTAATGGTTGGCTTACAGAACCAGCACCTGGAATCACTGAACTTGAAGACTTCTTTTCAAATGGTCAGACTGCTATACAAGCAGCTACTTCTGCCTATGTTCCATTAATGTGGGAATATAGCGGCACTTATTACAGCGAATGGTTTATTGGCGATATTATGAGCGATGATGCGCTAAAAGGTGGACAAACCATTGGCGACATGGCCGATGCTTATGACCTAGAGAATTGGAAAACCAATACTAACAATGGTTTAGTATTAGAATATTATCGTGCTCAATACCAAGGCATTGGTCGTTGTAACTTAGGACTTGATCAAATACCTTCAATGAATACTGATACAGTAATGAATGAACGTATGCAAAAACGTCTTTTAGGAGAGTTGCATTATTTACGCGCTTATTACTATTTCCGTTTAGTACGTGCTTATGGTGGTGTACCTAAAGTAGACTTTGTGATCATGTCGGCTGACAAATGGCAACAACCACGTGCCTCTGCTGAAGAAATATACGATTTCATTATTGAAGATTTAGAGTTAGCAAATACCTATTTATGGCACAAAAGTGAATATCCTACTTCCGATTTAGGTCGTGCAACAAAAGGTGCAGCACAAGCAATGCTTATGAAAGTAAATCTTTACAATCATAATTATGCTGCTGCAAAAGCTTGGGGAGACTCTATCGTAAACTCTGGAGAATATGATTTAGCAACTAATTTTGGTATCAATTTTACTCTTGCTGGGGAAAACAATATTGAATCTGTATTTGAGATACAATATATGGAAGAGGCAACAAGTGATTATGGCGAAGGTAACGGATTTACACGTGGTACCTTTACTCCTATCCTTACACGCTCACGTTCATCGCAACTTGGCGGAGGCTGGGGATTCAATAAGCCTACACAAAATCTTTATAATGCTTTCGACAGTAATGACCCGCGTCGTGATATAACAATTTTAAATCCTACAGATGCGCAAATAGATAATCCTGAAGAAGAAATTTATTTAGGCTCACGCTATTTGAATCGTAAAATCATGTGGATGGAGTTAGATGGTACTATTCCAGCATTAGCTCACAACTCTCGCGGTCCATTAAATAATAAACAAATACGTTATGCAGATGTTCTTTTGATGTATGCTGAAGCAGCTTGCGAAACAGGTGACCTAGGAGCTGCTAAATCTGCTTTAGAACAAGTTCGTGCACGCGCTCGTAATCTTAGCTCTCAAGAAGGAGTATTACCTGCTTTTCCTTATGGAAACTATAGCGATAGTCAAGATGACTTACGTGAAGCAATTCGTAAGGAACGTCGATTAGAGTTGGCAATGGAAGGACATCGTTGGTTCGACATCTGTAGATGGGGCATAGCTAAAGAGACTATGGATGCTTATAAAGCAACAGAAACTCCGGAATGTCAAGCACAAATGGCAGAATTTATCAAAGGTAAACATGAACTTCTGCCGATCCCTAGCAAAGAGATAGACTTAAATCCGATGTCACAAAATCCCGGTTATTAATCAAACACTTTTAAAAAATACAAATTACTTTTTATCAAACATTTAAACTTATGAAAACAAAACAATTTCTTGCAGTAGCATTTAGTGCTATAATGGTATTATTTACCGCTTGCGACAAAAACACTACTGAAGTTGAAGTCGCTCCAACAAACATTACCTTAAGTCGTCCTTCAGTTGAGGTTGAAGTAGGTGCTACAGCTACTCTTGCTGCAGTTATCACTCCTTCTAACGCTACCGGTACTATCACTTGGGTTTCTGAAGATAGTTCTATTGCATCTGTAGAAAACGGTGTTATTACTGGTGTTGCTATTGGTAACACTACAATCGTTGCTTCTGTTGGTTCATTGAGCGCACAGTGTGAAGTAACTGTTACTGCTGCTACTGGAGCAGTAGATTCTGAATCGTTAAATGGTTCTAACTATTATGTTATCGCTCTTGACGAGGCTTCTTTCCAATCAATCTCTGAAAATGTAGTTGCAGACCTTCGTGCAAATGAAGAAGATGCATTCCTTTATATTTGGGAAAACACATACGAAGCAGGTACTAGCACAGGTCCTAACTCTTATGGTCAAGTAGATGGGTGGATTAGTCTTTCTGTAACTAATGTTGGTTGGTCAGGTTTCGGTATCAATGTAAAAGATACTGAAAAATTAAACCTTATGGCTGCTATTTCTGAAAAACCTGAAGATTACTACTTGCACATTGCAATCAAAGGTCGTACTGCTACTACACACCTTATCGGTTTAGAAAGTACTCAAGGCAAATGGGGTATTGCTATTGGTCCTAATGCTTTTGTTGACGGTGGTACTACTTATCCTGCTTTTGCTAATTATACTACAGATGGTGAATGGAATCATATTGATATCCCAATGACTGAATTCACTAACAATGGTGTTTATTATCGTAATGATAATACTGCAGACTTCAACGTTCTTTACGTTTTAAGCGGTGGTGTTAATGGTACTTCTTTAGACCTTGACGCTGTATTTATTTACAAAAAATAAGAATCTGTCAGATTCATCAGTCATGTGGGCTTGATCGTCCACATGACTACTCACTAAACCAAATAGTTGAAAATAGAGATGATATGGTTTAGAACATTTATTAAACAATCCATTTAAAACTAGTTATGAAGCAAATCTTTGCCTGTTTTATTGCTATTCTCTGCGCTGTAAGTTTTGTTGCATGCGATGATCAGCAATCACAAAATCCTGCAGTATCGGTATTAGAGTTAAGTTCTCAACTTATCTCAGTAAAACCGGGAGCATCGCATACGTTAACTCTGACTGTAACACCTTCATCTACAGAATCTGTTGTATGGAGTAGTAGCGATGAGAAAGTTGATACAGTATTATTCGGAAAAAGATCGGCAATCAATGAAGGAACTGCAGTAATCACAGCTACTGTAGGTACAGAGTCTATAAGTTGTATTGTAAACGTTGAACTCACAGAATATGAACCTGTATGGAGTGAGGAATTTGAGGGTACAGAACTTGACCTTTCCACTTGGTATAGCGAAACAGGTGGCAACGTCTGGGGTAACCAAGAAAAACAATACTATACCGGTAGAACATAAAATTTACGCATAGCTGATGGCAAACCCTAAACTCAAGACCGTAAAGTAAATTATGAAAATAAAGACGACCATCCGGCCATCAGCCCTACGAAAAAACAAA
>CAMTOX010000276.1 GCA_947074225.1 uncultured bacterium | reverse complement strand
TATATTAAAGATGCCGACGAAGGTGCTGTAATGGAGATGGCACTGATTGAAAATATTCAACGCGAAGACCTCAATGCCATAGAAATTGCATTGAGCTACAATGCATTAATGGGTATTGAAGGAATGACCCAAGAGGCTCTCAGCGAAAAGGTGGGTAAAAAACGTGCCACAATAACCAACTACCTACGCCTACTGAAACTCCCTGCCGAGGTGCAGATGGGACTTAAAGAGGGACGTATAGATATGGGGCATGCACGTGCTTTAGCAGGCATAGAACAAGCAACAGACCTTTTAAGTATCTACGAAGTAGTGCTGGAAGAGGGAGCATCGGTACGACGTACTGAGGAGCTGGTGCGCCAATTCCAAGCGGGTGGCGAACAACCACAACCCGAAGGAAAAAAGAAAGGAGATAACATAATTATGCCTGAAGAGTATAACCAACTTCGAGATGGACTCGCCGGACTCTTCAGCTCTAAGGTACAATTGAGCTATAACGATAAAGGAAAAGGTAAGATTACTATTCCATTCACATCGGACGAAGATTTGATGCGCTTAATGGAACTTTTTGATAGGATGAAATAATAGTGTGATACGATGAAAAGGGGATTTTTGATTATATGTTGCGTCATTTGCTTCTGCCTTGTGAAAGGTCAGGAAGCGCTTGTGCTACCTGCCGATAGTGTCACCATCATGACTGCACTCACAAATCCCGACTCACTATTCACCATGAGCGACACCATAGCCCTTGCCGCTCCTACAGACTCAATGATAGAGGCCGACTATCCGGGAATGCATGTGTTTATACCTAATCCACAAACAAGTTTATGGTGTGCTATAGCATTTCCTGGTCTTGGCCAAATATATAACCGCAAATATTGGAAACTACCCATAGTGTACGGAGCTGCAGTAGGTGTTGGGTATGCCATTAGTTGGAATAACCGTATATATCAAGACTATTTAAATGGTTATCGCGATATTATGGACAATAACCCCAACACAAATAGCTATATGGATCTATTGCCTTATGGCACTGACCCCGATAGCCCTTGGGCCCGAACAACTTTGCGCACCGGCATGAACAACTACCGTCGTTATCGCGACCTTAGTATCATTGTCGGAGTGGCTTTATATGCGATATCAATTGTTGAAGCATATGTAGATGCTCAACTTTCCGACTTTGATATAAGTCCCGATCTTTCAGTACGGGTATCGCCAGTACTATTAGATAACCCCGAAAAAGCCACACCAAATGTGGGGCTCTCTCTTGCTATTAATTTTTAATTTGGAAACCGTGTTGTTGTAATGAAGCGATTTTTCTTATCTCTCTTTATCTCTCTCTCTGTAGCAAGCTCACTACCTGCTCAAATGGAGATTGAAACCTTGGCCGACAGTGCTTTAGTAGAACATATTGTCGATAGCCTTGCCCAATTCACCGATAGCTCAACCTATGTTGGCCATGACTATACTTTAGACTCTATTGTTCATAACTGGTATGTAGATAAAATATTAATTGCCAACTGTGAACGACTTAGCGATAGTATAGTTCGCTATACCGACTCCGTATATATTGCCCGCCTACAGGCTCTGCCTTACGAAATGGAGATGCCCTTTAATAGCATTGTAAGAAGCTATATAGAGATGTATGCTAAACGTCAAAAACAGGTTGGTTCTATGCTTGGCATGGGCGAGAGCTACTATTTTCCTCTCTTTGAGGAGAAATTAAATGCACATGGCATACCTCTTGAATTACGTTTTCTACCAGTTATTGAGAGTGCTTTGAATGCCCGAGCTCAATCGCGTGTGGGTGCAGGAGGGTTATGGCAATTCATGGTGCGTACTGGCAAAGAGTATGGACTTGAGGTGAATAGCCTTGTGGACGAACGCTTCGACCCAAATAAAAGTAGCGAAGCTGCCGCACGATTCCTAAGCGACCTATACCGCCTTTACGGCGATTGGCACCTTGTGATTGCCGCTTACAACTGCGGACCCGGCAATGTGGCTAAAGCGATTCGACATGCAGGTGGGAAACGCGACTATTGGTCCATATACCCTTATCTGCCTAGAGAAACCAGAGGCTATGTGCCTATCTTTATTGCGGCAAATTATATCATGAATTATTATGAGGAGCATAATATTTGTCCGATGAAACCCACCGGGACTTTCATTACCGATACTATTATGGTTACCGACCGTGTACACCTTGTACAAATAGCCGAAAAATTGAATGTACCTATTGAAGAACTCCGTTTTTTGAACCCACAATATAAACGCGATATCATTCCAGGTAATGTAAAGGCCTATCCGTTGGTACTTCCTTTGGCTCAGATAAATGGATATGCTGAACAGCGTGATTCTATTTTGGCCTATCGCCCAGAGCTTGTTAGTCGCAGTGCTGTGGTAGAACCCTCGGGATATAGCAGCGGTACAGGTAATGCCACCTATTATAAAGTAAAGAATGGCGATACTTTAGGTGGCATAGCAGCTCGCAATAGAGTGACTGTGAAACAGCTACAACAGTGGAATGGCCTAAAAGGAACCATGATACGTGTGGGACAACGACTGGTGATATACAAATAGAGAACAATATGGAAAAGATCTATTATTCAATTACTGAAGTGGCCGAACGCATTCAAGAAGAGCCTTCGACACTACGCTTTTGGGAGAAGAAATTCCCACAACTACAGCCTAAAGTTGCTGCACGTGGGGTACGCAAATATACCATTAAGGATATTGAATTAATAGAGACCATACAATATTTGCTTCGTAAGCAAGGACTCAAAATTGAGGCTGCACAAAAGCGCCTAAACAGCAATAAAGATGGTGAACAGAAAAAACAAAAAGTAGTTGAGACACTGACTCGGGTACGTAAAGAGCTAATGGCGATACGTAAAGAGATAAATGCTAACGAGGTAACCAACAACGATATAATCTTGTGACTATATGAAAAAGAAAATAACTTTAGTGGTACTGCTATTTACTATTGTTTATAATGCCACTGCACAACCCGCTGTTAAGAGTGTGATATTTATGATAGGCGATGGAATGGGATTATCTCAAGTATATGCCTCGGCTACTGCACAAGGCTTAACAGACTATACTCTCTTTCAGGCACCCTATATAGGATTGGCTCTCACCTACTCCGCTAGTAATTACATTACCGACTCTGCCGCTGGTGGTACCGCCTTAGCTACAGGTAAAAAGACCAACAATGGCATGGTTGGCATGACACCCGATAGTATTGCCATACCTTCTATTATGCATCTAGCCAAAGAGAGTGGGAAAAGTACTGGCATTGTGGTCACAGTTCCTATAACTCATGCTACACCGGCAGCCTTCTTTGGGCATAATGTGAGTAGGAAAAATCAAGAGGCATTAGCACGCGATTTCCTATATAGCGAAATAGATTTCTTTGTGGGAGGAGGTAAGAAGTTCTTCGAGATGCGCAACGATAGTTGTAACCTAAGCGACTCTTTACGCTTAAAAGGCTACGATGTACTCTACACACTTGAAGA
>CAMTOX010000275.1 GCA_947074225.1 uncultured bacterium | reverse complement strand
CACTAGTCGTGACCCAAAGGTTTACGTTTTATAAATACATACATAAAGAACTGGGTAGGTGATACCCCAATCACATAATCCGTAGCCCCTTGAACAAACTTAGCTATAAAAAAAGGAGTATCGAAACTAAAAATACCATAGTGGAACGTAAGGTCCATAAAGTTTACAGGATCATAAATACGAATACCAGTATGCCCAAATCGGGCATAGACATCTTTACCGGGTTCACAACTTAACAATGAGATTCTACTCTCTTCAGAGAGTTGACGCTGTGCCACTAAAGAAGAAAAAACACCTATGCTTAAAAACATTAAGCATAGGAGTCTCTTTATAAATTTATATTTCATAATGAAATTTATTTACGTAATTTCAACACCTTATCTGTTTCGGCAGGTGCACCATAAGTCATATCGTTAAGTTTATATAACTTTTTAAGCTTAATACCATATTGTTGAGAAATAGAGTGCATAGACTCGCCGGCTCTTACAGTATGAGTAGTAAACTCAGGAGCTGCTTGGTTACGTTTAGGTTGTAGGTAAACATAATCGCCAGAATGTAGAGCCATAGCACGAGGCATATCGTTATAATATAGAAGCATTTTAAGAGATATATTCATCTCTTTTGCTACTTTTCGCATGGTATCGTCGGTAATAACGCGCACACATCTGCGTCCGTTATTATCTATTACCACATAGCCAAAGAGTTGTTCATTAGCACTACGCGACTCTACAACCTCTTCCACTGGTACCACTGTTAAATCAGTACGTCCGGCTGCCTCAGCATCGTATTTATAGAGTTCGTAAGTCTCAATAATATTAATAAGTTTCTTTGGGTAATTCGGATCGGTAGCATATCCGGCACGGCTCAAACCATAAGCCCACGATTTATAATCTAAAATATCGTAATCGAATAAAAAAGTATAGCGTTGACGTTTTAAGAAATCGGAGTGGTCGTCAAAGGAGTCGGCAACTTTTGAGTAGCTACGAAAACATTCGCCTTTTTTGTCATCATCATGATACACTTTTTTACCCGACCAACTGCTACCGCACTTAATACCAAAGTGATTATTAGATTGCTTTGCCAATTTACTCTCGCCGGCACCCGACTCTAATAAACCTTGAGCTAAAGTAATACTTGCAGGAATTTTATGTTGCTTTTGCTTCTCCATAGCCAACTTTGCATAGGTGTTTATATATGCATCGTATTTTGCATTACGGCTCTGAGCAGAAATTAATAGTGTGGTACATGCCAATAAGGTCAGTAATAATGCTTTCTTCATAATGAATCTTGTTTTTGGTACTTTACTTCACAAAAGTATAATTATTAATGCAGAATAACAAGATGTTGGACGTATTTTATCCTTACCTTAATAGAACTTAAGAAATTAATTTCAACACTCAATACCTCCCATTCATGAAGGAAAGATAGAAAGGAATAAGATATAAGAATATGTAAAGAGTAAACATCTAATCCTAATAACAGTATGCACACGCAAAAGGGTTGAATGGAACTATTTGTTGAATCATTATTTTTTACTACATTTGCGCCACTAAAATGATAATAATAAACCAATAAACTATTTACAAAAACGATTTATGGCTACTACCGCAGATTTTAAAAATGGCATGTGCTTAGATATTGACGGTCAATATTTCTTTATCGTCGAATTCCTTCACGTTAAACCTGGTAAAGGTCCAGCTTTCGTACGCACTAAACTTAAAAACGTTACCACTGGTCGTGTTATCGATAAAACATGGAACTCAGGTGTTAAAGTTGAAGAGGTACGTATTGAGCGTCGTCCTTATCAATTCTTATATAAAGATGATATGGGCTGTAACTTAATGAACACTGAAACTTTTGAACAAGTATCTGTTCAAGAAGATCTTATTAACGGCGCTACCTTCATGAAAGAAGGAGATATCCTTGAAGTGGTTGTTCATGCTCAATCTGAAACAATTCTTTTTGCCGATATGCCTACTCACGTTGTAATGGAAGTTACATACACTGAGCCTGGACTTAAAGGAGACACTGCAACAAACACATTGAAACCTGCTACTATGGAGAATGGTGCTACTGTACGTGTTCCTCTTTTCATCACTACTGGCGAGAAAATTAAAATCGACACACGCGATGGTTCATATGTAGAACGTGCTAAGTAATTAGATACATTCAAATATAAAAAAAGCAGAACAAAATTTGTTCTGCTTTTTTTATCGCTACACCTCAGCGCCAATATCAATATAGTTATAAGGCTAGCCAATGTTCTGGATTCTGAATATCGGTATTTCTATAGATCATTAAATAGAGCTCAGTCTTATTAGCATCTTCTTTATCGGTAAATATCTTACCCAGTTTCTGTTTCGTTTGCACCTTATCGCCCACTTTCACATAAATCTGCGTAAGGTTAGAATAAACAGTTCTATAGTTACCATGTTTCACAATTACTGCCGAGTTACTGCCTTGTACAGAGAATATCTGTGTTACCTCTCCTTCAAAAATTGCCCGAGCATCGCTTCCGGCAGGAGTTTGAATATACACCCCTTTATTATTAATTGTTACTTTACTCAACACCGGATGTGGTTGTACACCATATTTACCACTTATAAAACCTTTCTCTACTGGTAAAGGTAATTTTCCTTTATTCTTCTCGAAGTTTCCGGCTACCAACTGCTCCTCTTTACTCAACTTATACGGATCGGAACTACTACTGCCACTCTTTCCATCGCTTCCTTTTTTTGCATTCTGCTTTTTTATCTCGGCAGCAATTAACTCCTGAATTCTATTATTCAACTGGTTAGCCTGTTGCTGTTGTTTCTTCTGCTTGGCCTTAAGGTCATTCTCCTTCTTCTTAATCTTGGCCAAGGCGGTTGCCTGCTGCGAATTCTGACGCTCTAAACGTTGACTCTCAAGAGCCTTAGCACTCATGGCTGTCTCTTTACGGAGTTTATCTTCTATGAGTTGTTCCTCTTTCACCTGCAACTCCTGAGTTAAAGCCATTATTTGAAGCGACTGCTCTTTCCGATAGTTCGTCATCTCTTGTAAATAACGAAAGCGACGAAAAGCTTGATTAAAATCTTCCGATGCCAGTACAAACATTATTGGAGAGAAGTATTTACGCTGAAAATATGAAGCACACACCATAGCAGCATAATCTTGCTTCAAAGCCTCTAAATTTGTTTGAAGCACTTTCTTCTCACACTGCAAAGAATCTATATTACCATCGAGCAAACTTATTTCACTATTCAATGCATTTATCATCTCTTGGCTCTGCTTGATGGAACGTTTTAATAAATTTATCTGATTTACTGTTCCTTGACGCGACTTTTGAGTCTCCTGCAATAACTTATTGGTCATGGCAAGTTCATCTAAAGCCTTCTTTTTACGGGCTTCTAATTCTTTAATTGTTTGCGATGATAGTGAAAAAGTAATCATCACAACGCTTAACAATAGTAATAAATAACGCTTCAAGATCGGAAGAGCGTCGTGTAGGGAAAGAGTGTAGGCTATAGTGTAGAT
>CAMTOX010000274.1 GCA_947074225.1 uncultured bacterium | reverse complement strand
TTGCACGACCTGAAAAATTCTTAAACTTTAAAAATATGAATACACCAAACAATCTTAAGTACACTAAAGATCACGAATGGATTCGTGTAGAAGGCGATGTAGCTTACGTAGGTATCACTGATTACGCTCAAAGCGAATTAGGTGAAATCGTTTTTGTAGAAATTGAAACTGTAGGCGAGGATATCGCTGAAGGCGAAACTTTTGGTTCTATTGAGGCAGTAAAAACTGTATCAGATCTTTTTATGCCTATCTCTGGAGAGGTTTTAGAAATGAACGAAAAGCTTGAAGATCAACCTGAGTTGGTTAACAACGACCCTTATGGTGACGGTTGGATGATCAAAATCGCTGTTAAAGATGCAGCAGAAATTGATACTCTTATGGATGCTACTGCATATCAAGCATTGATTGGTTAAGAACGTGCTTAGAGAGTGATGTAATGAATCTAAGAGAGCGTTGTTCGCAATCTAAAAATAGTCTGAGGTTTCTCAGACTATTTTTTTATATTTGTACCTCAACAATAACTGAGTAGTATATGATTATTTTAGCCTTAGGCAGTAATATAGGTAATGGGGAAGCACAACTTAAGAGTGCTATTGAACATCTAAATAAAATAGGGAGTATTATAAACTGTTCTTCCATATACGTTACAGAGCCTTGGGGCTTTATTTCCGATCATCTCTTCCATAATATGGTAGTAACTATCCATACAGATTTAAGTGCCTTAGAACTGCTTAAAGCAACTCAGAGAATAGAGATCGAAATGGGGCGTTTAGCTAAGAGTGGTAACACTTATCAAGATCGAATTATTGACATTGATATCATAGCCTATCACTCCGAAATAGAAAATGCGAATGAGCTAATATTACCTCATCCGCATTTCCGTAAACGTAATTTTGTGTTATATCCACTAGCAGAGATTGCACCCGAATGGATTGACCCGGTATCGGGTCTTACTGCAGCACAACTCAAAGAGCAATCGCCCGATCAAGATATGCCTCAAATCTTATAGTTAAATCCGATAGATATTAACTCCTTAAACTGCAATCTATTCTTCTCTCCCTCTGGCAATACAATGGTTGTATCGTAACGTGGATGAAGTGATATTCTACATGAGAAGAAACGGTTAATGACGAAATTACCTATTACTTCCCACGAAATTTCCACACCCTTCTTTTCACCAACATAGTTTGCATAGAAAGAGAAGTTAGTCTCTAAATTAATGTCATCGTTAAACTTATGCTTATAGTTTACACGTAACAGTCCTCCTAACTGGTTCAATGTATTCTTACCGGGTTCAATACCTACTTTACGAGCAATATTCTCATCTGGGCTTACCCCTTTAAACACAGTAGTATCGGCCACGAAAACCATCTTATAAGAGACTGGCGACACAAATACAGATAAATCATCTTTATACTTGTAGTCCATACCAATACTTAAATAAGTACGAATAGGTGAGAAGGCTGCTGTAGAACGAATGTAAGTATTTGGTACAAATGTATTAAAGAATTGTGTTTGTAACTCACCCTCTAAGGTATAGAAGAAAGTACCAAACGCTTTTACACCGAACTTAGTATTAATTTTAAACTGGTCCTCATTCGTTCTAAACATACGTAACGAGTCTTCGCCGGCAGTAATAAAACCTAACTTCCACTCCACATTGTTCTCCCACTGAATACGCTTAGTATCATTGTAGTTGGCAAAAGCTTTTACCATAAAGAAAGAGTTTAAGTTACTCTCACCACCATTATACCAGTTTGAAGAGATATAGGCTTGCGACACTTGTGCTTGAAATTGCGCACCATACGACCAGAACTTTGGCTTTGGTTGCTCTATAACAATCTTCTCATTATTAGGAACCGTTAAACCATCGGAAACACTTAATAGCAACTCCTCTTTAGATACATTACCAATCTTACCTGATTTAATCTCTGATATATCGGGCAGGTTATCTGAGTGGTAGGTAAATAGTTCGGGCGAAGTAGCTAATATAAAGGAACGTGCTTGGTTACGTAGGCCATTTAAAATACTATCCTCTTCAGTCATTCCATTGCCTCGCGAAGGAGTCTTTGCATTAAAGACCCAATCTAAAAAGAGTGGATTGTAAACAGAATTCAGTATTCCTTTCTTATGAAGCTCTAAAAGATCGGCCTCTGTAATAAGTTCCTTTGGTGTAACTATTTTATTAAAATCTAAATCTACAGCAGTCTCTTCAACAATTAGAGTTGAATCGGGCTCTATAACTACAATGGAATTTATAACGGTATCTACTGTGGCTACTAATCCAGAAGAGTCACTCTTGAGTTTAGAATATTCGTTTAGCCAACTCTCTAATGCTTCATCACTAATGATTTCGTCATTAGATTGGGCAAACATTGGTGATACACAGATTAGAAAAAGGAAAAGGGTTAAAAATTTTGGTGCTCTGTTTTTCATATTAATCTACTTCATAATTTGTATATAAGAAATCGTTGTAAGGGAAACGTTTCACATGGATCTCTTTTACCTTCTGATAAAAAAGTTTCTTCAATTCATCTATATTCTCACGCTCTTTTGCCGATATGAAAATACAGTTATCGTGCATATTTGCCATCCAAGTGTTCTTCAACTCATCTAAGCTATAGTTCTCTCGGCGCATTGGCGACAAATCATCTTCATCTTTAGGAACATAAGTAAATGCATCTACTTTGTTAAAAACCACTATAGTGGGTTTCTCTTCTTTACACACTTCCATTAAAGTAGTTCTAACTACCTCATACTGATCTTCAAAGTTTGGATGCGATATATCTACAATATGTATCAACAAATCGGCTTCTCTAACCTCATCTAAGGTACTCTTGAACGATTCAATCAAGTTATGTGGTAACTTACGAATAAATCCAACTGTGTCCGATAGTAAGAACGGAAGGTTATCTATTATCACTTTACGTACGGTTGTGTCAAGTGTTGCAAAGAGTTTATTCTCAGCAAAAACATCCGATTTACTCAATAAATTCATCAATGTAGATTTACCCACATTCGTATATCCTACCAAGGCCACACGCACCATCTTACCACGATTCTGACGTTGAGTAGACATTTGCCTATCTATTTGTTGAAGATCTTTCTTCAACTTAGAGATCTTATCTAAGATGATACGACGGTCGGTTTCAATCTGTGTCTCACCTGGACCACGCATACCAATACCTCCTCGCTGACGTTCCAAGTGAGTCCACATACGTGTTAAACGAGGTAACAAATACTGATACTGTGCTAACTCTACCTGAGTCTTTGCCGAGGCTGTCTGAGCACGTTTAGCAAAGATATCTAAGATAAGGTTTGTACGGTCCAGAATCTTTATCTGTAACTCCTTCTCAATATTACGCAACTGAAGGGGTGAAAGCTCATCGTCAAAGATTACCATACCTATAGACTCTTCACTATCTTTACGCTCTTCTATGTAATCTTTTATCTCTTGCAACTTTCCCTCGAGATCGGAAGAGCGTCGTGTAGGGAAAGAGTGTAGGCTATAGTGTAGATC
>CAMTOX010000273.1 GCA_947074225.1 uncultured bacterium | reverse complement strand
ACGCTCTGCGTTCAGTTTTTATAATTCCCCTATTGTTTATAATACTCCTTTAGGAAATTGCATGGTTACACAGTGAAGTGAGCCATGTTGCTTAATCAAAGCTTGGCAATCTATGCCTATAATTTCATAATCCGGAAAGGCTATCTCCATTTGTGCCAAAGCGATTGCATCCCGCTCTGTGTCATAGGTCGGAACTAAAACCGCGCCATTTATCACTAAGAAGTTGGCATAGGTTGCCGGCAAACGTTCACCATCAAAAATCACCTCTTTTGCCATAGGCAATGCCACTAATCTATATGGTTCACCGCTCCGTGTCTTAAAACTCTTAAGCTGTAACTCCATAGCATGTAATGCTTCATAGTGTTCGTCTTCTTTATTGGTACATTGCACATAGGCAATGGTGTCATTTGGACATAGACGCGCCAAGGTGTCTATGTGACTATCGGTATCGTCGCCTGCCAAATAAACATGATCTAACCATAACAAACGTTCGGCGCCTAAATGTTTGAGTAAATAAGCCTCCACTTCGGCTTGGGTATAAGTGCCATTCCGATTGCCCGACATTAAGCACTCTGTGGTGGTGAGCAAAGTGCCCTGACCATCGCTCTCAATAGAGCCTCCTTCAAAGATGAAGTTTCGGCAGTTGCAATATTCGCCCTCTAAAACGCCTAGTTTTACTAGCTGCTCGGTGATGAGATTATCATAATTGGCAGCAAATTTCAAGCCCCATCCGTTAAAACCAAAATCCATTAACCGATTACCGCCATCGCTTATCAACGTAATAGCGCCATGGTCTCTTGCCCATGTATCATTGCTCTGACAGGTCACCATCACCACATTGTCAAGGTTCACAGAGCCCTCAATCTGCTTTCTCACAGTTTCCGGTTCTGGCGTTACTATGAGCAGTTTCTCGCGTTGCGCTATAGCTTGTGCTATCTGAACAAAACAATACTGCACCTCTTGCAGCATCTCTGCCCAATCGGTATTAGCATGTGGCCAGGTTAGTTGTACCCCGCTCTGTTCACACCACTCGGCAGGAAGTCTGTATTGTTTCATCGCTTTTCTCTTCTCCATAATCTTTTCAATTACGACACCATGAGAGATGCCTTGATCAAAGCATCTCTCATGGTGTCAGGTAGAATAAGATATTAATATTTCCGATTAAATATTTCGCTATATACAAATGCCCGACGCATGGCATCGGCATCATTGATCTCATACTCTTGTGCCGTATCGGTAAGCTTTTCAACTGCTTTTTTACTGCGGCTAAAGTGCTCATGTCGTCCTCCCTCCTCTTCAACACGCATACTCGATTTGGGTTGATGAAACACCATGGGCTGTGGTTTCATTTGAGAGATTGCCTCTACAAAAGGAATAACCGGTTTTGGCTCTGCCGGTTCTTCTCCCGGATAATCATCCCAATCGGGGTCAGGATCATCGATCAATTCATAACCCACTGGCTCAAATGGAATATCATCCTGATGTGTTTCACTCTTCTTCTCGCCTTTCTTCTTAAACACTCCTTTCAGAGCTGAGAAAACAAAGGTCAGCACTATAATGGCTAAATAGATATAATCGCCCAGTTTATCTTCCATAATATGATAATTGTTTTTAGTATGTTCTTATAATTAATTTGTAACAATAAACCATAGATGCTCCATTGATGAAATACCATTTCATTAATAATAATTCGGCAGTTATCCCGCCCATCCCTCTTTGTCTAAGTTCCTATAGTTTATGGCCTCTGCCAAATGATGCTCGCGTATATCGTTGCTCTCGTCCATATCGGCAATGGTTCGCGCCACCTTCAATATCCTGTCGTAAGCACGCGCCGAGAGATTCATGCGGCTCATGGCCTGTTTCAATAGTTCCTGACCCGACTCGTCTGGCTGTGCAAATTTACGCAAAAGTTTTGAACTCATCTGCGCATTGCAATATACATTTGGATAATCCTTAAATCGCTCCTCTTGAATGGCTCGAGCACGGATCACGCGTTGGCGAATTTTTTCACTACATTCGGCGGGTTCTGCCTCGGCAAGCTTATCAAAAGGTACCGGTATTATCTCTATATGCATATCGATACGATCTAACAACGGACCTGAAATACGACTCAAATATTTCTGCACCATGCCCGGCATGCACACACATTTCTTTTCCGGATGGTTGTAATAACCGCATGGACAAGGGTTCATAGAAGCCACCAACATGAAACTTGCAGGGTATTCTGTCGAAGATTTTGCGCGCGATATGGTAATCTTTCTATCTTCCAATGGTTGGCGCATCACCTCCAAAACGGTACGCTTAAACTCCGGCAACTCATCTAAAAACAGAACACCATTGTGAGCTAAAGAGATCTCTCCTGGCTGCGGAAACGCTCCTCCACCTACCAATGCCACATCTGAAATGGTATGATGAGGACTGCGAAAAGGTCTATTCTTCATCAAAGAGGTGCTGCCATCCAACTTCCCGGCTACAGAGTGTATCTTAGTGGTCTCCAACGCCTCATTCAGCGTCAGAGGAGGCAATATGGTAGGCACCCGTTTACTCATCATAGACTTTCCGGCACCGGGCGGTCCTATCATCAATATGTTATGACCGCCGGCACATGCCACCTCTATGGCACGCTTCACACTCTCTTGACCTTTAACATCTGAGAAATCGACATCAAACTGCTCAATATCTTGCAAAAACTCCTCTCTGGTATTTACCTCCAATGGTGTAAGGTCTCCGGTGCCATTAAAGAAATTCACCACCTCCAGAATATTCTCTGCACCCATCACCTCCAACTTATTCACCACAGCAGCCTCTCTAGCATTCTCTTTGGGCAATATCAAACCCTTAAAACCCACTTCGCGCGCCATAATGGCTATGGGCAAAGCACCTTTAATCGGCTTCAAGGTACCATCGAGCGAGAGTTCGCCCATCAACACATAATCGGGCAATTTCGAAGAGTCTATCACCTCCATAGCTGCCAGCATCCCTATGGCAAGGGGCATATCATAAGCCGATCCCTCTTTACGTATATCGGCAGGCGCCATATTGATAACCACCTGACGACGAGGCACCGGAATCTTATTATATTGCAATGCACTCATGATGCGCTCATGACTCTCCTTGACAGCATTGTCGGGAAGTCCCACCAAAAAGAATTTTATACCATTGGTCTGATTTACCTCTATGGTGATTAGCGTTGCATGAATGCCTTGAACGGCGGCAGCAAAGGTTTTTACTAACATATCTTGGATAGTCTATAAAACTATTTTTGCTAAACTTTTGGTGGTAAACAACAGACAAAGTTAAGATAAAAATCAGAATATCAAACACTACACCTTAGATTTTAAGAACTCATACCTCATCTGGCTCCATACATGCTTATCTGCAAAAATAGTTCCTAATATGAAGAACATAAATTCGTCTCTTTCCTTTAACGTTTCAAAAATAACATCTCACTTCATAACCATTTACTGTATATATAACTTTGTGATCTGTTTTTTTTATTTCAATATAACTCCAATCAGGGTGC
>CAMTOX010000272.1 GCA_947074225.1 uncultured bacterium | reverse complement strand
AGATTTCTGAATGTGACTGGAGTTCAGACGTGTGCTCTTCCGATCTACCACTCATAAATAATATTTAATCCCCTACACTAAGAATAGCGCAGGGGATTAAGTTTAAATTATAGAATTGAATTAACTACTTCACCACAACCTTACCATAAATGACTTTATTTCGGGTAGTAGTAATTCGAACAATATAGATTCCACTAGCATCAAAACCATCCACATAAACAGGTAACTCTTCTGGATATAGAACCTTAACACGTTCGCCTGTCGATTTGAACACCTCTAATATCATTCCTTCACACTCTTCTTGCGTAAGATTAGCATCTATTGTTACTTCTCCATAACGCATTATCGGATTTGGATAGATATCGAAACCATCGCTTACTATATCTTTCAAAGACACATCGTTATCGACATCGAGTGTTAAAGTGATAATACTATCGCAACCGGCCTCCGTTTTGCGTTTAATCTCATGAACACTTATTCCCGACATAGTAATATCATTAAACACTGTATCTAAGTAGCTATAAGGCATATCCGATGTCTTAATACTTCTGGCCTCAGTAACAGCATACTCTGGATTTACTATCAAGTCGAGTATATAAACATCGCCACAACCACCAATCACATTTACGGTATCATAATAAGTTCCGGATCCTCGCAAAGTTTGACCTCTCCAAGTAATTGGTAATTCACTTTCACAAACAGTTCGCTCTTCATCTATCTCTTGACGAGGCAATACAGTTAAATTAAGAAGTAAGATACTGTCACAACCTGTGTTAGACACAAAGTTCAGTCTATATGAACCTGTTGATATTTCATTAAATCCATATGATGTATAAACATCACCACTACAAATAGTATCGTTATAAACCTTTGTGATATTCGGATGAATAGTCAACTGCAATTGAACTAAACTATCCATGCCATTTGGATTGACAGATAAACGTTCAAAAGTATAAGGCGAATGTAAGATATCTAAATCATTGCGTGAGATATTAAATCCATTACCATTATAATTATACCCATCGCAAATATCATCCAATAATAAATAACTATTTACAGCTTTTACATCTATATTATCGATATGTAAATCATTACTCTGATCTACGCCTGCCACTGTCGATTCGCCATAGAAGGCAATCTTAATAGTCATTCCTTGATAAGGGGAAAGATTTATAAATGCCTTCTCACCCGTCGCCGAAATAGCATTATAAACATAATCGCCATCGCCACTATTGTTCCACTCCGTACTATTTGCAGTTTGCCATGTTAAACCAGCATCTGTAGAGATTACCACCATAAATTTATCGTCCACCTGTCCATTAGCAGTCTTAATTGGTAAATTAGAATTATGAGTAGTAAGGGCCATATCAAACGATAAATAAGCTGGTCCGGATACATTTATCTCTGGCGACACTAACCAATAGTTACATGCAGTACCAAGAATAGCTAATTTTGCCGAGGAACCATTTAAACCATAATTAGTAGTACTTCCTTCCCAACCATTTGTAGTTGTGGCTAAAGAAGATATGCCATTAAATATGGACTCTGCTAATCCTATATGGCGCGACCAACAATTTGGAGGGAACTGTGAGAACTCTTCAGAATAAGGAATACCGGCCACTGAACATTCTGTTCTAAAGGCTAAAGCAAGCGACCAATCACTTGTGTCACCCTCGGCACAAATACTATTCATATAACATTTATACGAAGAACTTCCCAAAAGTCCATTAATTTGAAGAGAATTTCCCGTTACAACAGTATCCACAATAGCTAAACTTGGATCTGCCACTGAGGCTGTCGATGGTAAAATAATCATTCTATATTTAGGAGCTGTATACATAGAGTCATTCTCGGCAACCCAACTAAACTCAGCACCATTCTCTGTAATAGTGTCCAACGTTATGAGCGATGGCTCACTACAACCTTGAATATACTCTATTAATACATTATCCATAGCATAATAACCAGTCACTCCAGACACCGATTCACTTATGGCAAAGACCACACGATGTGCTGTTCCGGCATAACTATTTAAAAGTACATTCACATCTGTAAACTCCGTAGTGGTAGGAACTCGACAAATCTCTTCAAAGGTAGTATAATCATCATAGTCGCTCATGGTACCTATTCTAAGAATTTGCCCGCTAATACCAGACTTATGCGATAGTCGAACTCTTAAGTTTGAAATATTCTCTACAAATTCTGGAGTTACAACATACGAATAATCGCCCGAACCCGATATATAATGATAGAAACCATTACCACTTACTGCATAAGTGGCAGTGCTAATAACACAAGGATAATTTTCCGACAAATAAGACGACTCATATCTCCAACACTCCGGACGATATGATGCACCCGATGGCCAACTATTAAAATCTTCCGAGAAACTATTATTAGCTTCTATGCTATAAGGAGCACAATCGGTTACAAAACTATTCATCACCCAATCCAATGTGTCGCCGCCACAATAAGCTTGAATCCAATAGTAATAAGTTGTAGCAGCAATAAGGTTACTGAGTTGCAAGGAAGTCCCTGAAATGATAGTATCGAGCATTAAAAGGGTGCTCTCTAAAGAGGATTCTGAATGAGAGAGTGTATCTACAACAACTCTTACCGAGTCGGCATCAGAAATAAACGAGATAATAGCTGCACTTCCTGACAATACCGAGGTCTTCAAATTCATTGGATCAGCACATACACTGCTCTGAATTACAATGCTATCAATAGCCAATGGAGGCTGATCTCCCATCATCTCATCATTGTACCAATAGAACAATAAATTGTAGTTACCTCCATGAGTAATAGCAACTTGAATATGTTCATTCGTCCAGTCATTATTATCGACCATTCCATTCATACAATTTATCCAACCGCGAGGTGTTTGCGTTGGAGAAGTAATGCCACTATTTCCGGTTAAGGTAAAATCTATCTCCTCAGGAACTAAAAACATACGTCCATAGTCATAACCTGTTTCACCCAAACATATCCATGCAAAGGAGATATCGTACGAACCCGGCTCGAATGTTATTGTACGGTATGCATAAGCATACGATGCTTCGTCATCATTATAACCATGAGAAGAACCATTTGTTGTTATATATAACGATTTTGAACCATCGTAAGAACTACCCGAACCTATCGTAAAGTAATTTATTGATGAGCCCATTAATGACCATGCACTATTCTCGCTTTGTTCTTCAAAAGAGTGAGAATAAGGTAGAGTGGCTGCCAATTGCTTGGTAGTAAAATTGGTTGACGACCATGCACTTGCTACACCGGTACTACAGCTATTACGTACATAGAACAGATAGGTTGTACTTGGCAATAAACCAGTAATTGTACATTGGTTTGAGCCATCCTCTAATCTATATTTTTGAGCCTCTTCCAAAGAAGCACCCTCCTCTACCACAGCATATTCGGCTATAGAATTTGGCTCTAATGCCCAATTTAAGGTTACTGAGGTTGCACTCAAACTTATAACAGATCGGAAGAGCACACGTCTGAACTCCAGTCACATTCAGAAATCT
>CAMTOX010000271.1 GCA_947074225.1 uncultured bacterium | reverse complement strand
TTTTTCTCCACTTTAGCCTCCGCTTTTTCCTGCACCCTATGCTTTTCGATCTATTCATAATCATTATTGCTATGTACAATGTGGAATTTCTTTACTGTTTCTATAATCTCTTTTTTTATTGTGCAATTCTCTTTCTGTTCGCTAATTACATGGAGTGTCATTACATGTTCCTGGCCGTCTAAACTCCATATATGAAGGTCGTGAATGGCACTAACTCCGGGAAGTTTAAGAATCTCCTCCTTCAAAGTTTTTACATCAATATCGTCGGGTACAGCTTGTAATAATATTTTAAAGGTAGCTCGCATATTACGGTACACATTTATCAATACCCATACAGTAATGGAGAGCGATAATATAGGGTCTAATATAGGGAAATCTACAAATTGCATGACAATACTTGCCACTAACACGGCAATCCACCCTAAAACATCTTCCATGATATGCAAAAATACTGCCCTCTCATTGAGCGAATTACCTTTTTTTACTCGTAAAGCTGCAGCACCATTAATAACAATTCCGAAAATGGCTATCCACATCATCCCTTGAGCCTCTACTGCTTCGGGTGCTATGATTCGTTTTACTGCCTCTAATATTACGAAAAGTGAACTAATAAATAACACTCCCGAGAGGAATACAGAGCCCAATAATGAGAAACGTTTATAGCCATACGAGTATTTAGCATCGCGCCCTTGTCTAGATTTTTTCTGTAAATACCAAGCCGTAGCTAGCGAGAGGCAGTCGCCAAAGTCGTGCAAGGCATCGGTAAGAATAGCAATACTGTTGGTAAAAAGTCCGCCAACAACCTCTACCACTACAAAGAAGGCATTTAGGAAGAAGGCTATCGAGAGGTTTTTCTCGGCATTATGATGGTGTGAATGGTTGTGGCTCATGGTCTCTTTTTCTGATTACAATGTTGACAAATGCCTTTTACTACATAGTTTATTTGTTCGGCAATAAACCCCTCAGGCATAGGGAAATTGGTTTCTAAATGGTTGTCCAAACAGTAGGTTTTGCCACAGTTGTGGCAATAGAAATGGCAATGATTCTCCTCTTTTTCGCATTGTCCGGCGTTGCGACATAGGCAGTATTTGAGTGCTCCACCGGCATAGTCTATTCCGTGAATGAGGTGATGTTCTTGAAAAAGAGTGAGTGTTCTAAAAATAGTCGATTTATCAATCTCTAATAACGCATTCTCCAAATCGCCTAAACTAAAGGTGTCGCCCAATCGTTCTATATGTTCATATATATGCATGCGTATTGGAGTGGCACGGATGCCGGCCTCGGAGAGTTTTTTCTTTATGGATGAGTTATGCATTGTGAATTTTATTTTCTGCAAAAGTAATATCATTTTTGTGCAAGTAAGTTGCAAAATCATAAAATTACACGGTTTATTGTTTTTCCCTTTTTTTATTGGTAGACGATTGTAAAGTGCCCCTTCAAAGGCAGCTCAGATGCCTCTCGCTCGCACCTCGCTCGGATGGCTTGTGCGAGCGAGGTGCGAGTGAGGGGCATGCAAGGTGCTGCCCAATAGGGAGTTGAGGGTAGAGGTGCTGTTGCGGCATGCTAAATGGTAGGCACCCTTCAGGCGCCATGTAGTTTTACTGTTTTTACCCCGAGCAGCACTTCGCTAAGGCTTCGTTTGCTCGGGGTTATTCACAAGCTCTCCTTCGGAGATGAGCGGGTCTACTCATTCAACTATTTCATCATTAATAAGGTGTTGAATCTGTTCGTTTGTTTATGTAAGTTATTATCATTTTTTGTAAGATATAATCTGTTGTGTTGAACCTATAAAGAGTTATAGCTATATTTTAGAATATCACTATTATAAAGTGTTAGCATGTTTAAAAAGTATGTTTTGTTTTGGTATATCGTTTGCAGATTATTCGCTGTATGGTTTTTTGCAATGATTTATAATACTTCCGAATAAATAGCAATGAACTTTAAATGCGATTAATATTTATATAAATACTATCAGAAATATGCGTAAACACACTCTTTTGATACTTCTGTTATCTCTTTTTTTTCCTTTGGTAGTAGTGGCCCAGAAGGATGATAAGCACAATAAATACGATAAATATTTAGAACAGAAAGTTCCCGAGAATTGGGTTATTGACGATGCAATCTTTGAACAAACTTTACCTGTTGACGATAAGTGGTGGCAGAAGTTCAACGATACCCTGTTAGACTCTATTATTGTTATTGCCATAGATAATAACTACTCTGTTTTGATGGCAATGGACCGAATGCGTGCTGCTAAATATGCATTGGCAGAGGCTAAGGGTGCTTGGTCGCCAAGCTTTGAGTTGGAACTGGGGTGGTTGCGCGAACAAACAAGCGGTAACACCAGTGCCGATCCGCAAGATGTATTGACCTACTCTTCAGGACAGATTGCCATGAGTTGGGAGATAGATATTTTTGGTACCATACGAAATAGAGTCAGGGCGGAGAAGGCTACTTATAATGTTACAAAACAAGAGTATAATGCTGCTATGGTGTCGCTTTGTGCACAAGTGGCAACAGCCTACTTTAATTTGAGAGAGATGCAACAAGAGTATGAGGTTACCGAACGCAATGTGAAGATGCAATGGGAGATGGTGAATATTACTCAAAAGCGGTATGAAGCAGGATTAGTCTCTAAACTGGATGTGGCACAGGCTTTATCTTCCTATTATAGTTCCAAATCGTCTATCCCTTCTATTGAGGCTTCCATAATAAAATATGCCAATGCTTTGGGAGTGTTGTTGGGTATGTATCCTGAAGAGATTAGAGCGTTGGTGTCTCAACCACGTCCATTGCCAGAATATATAGAACCTATAGGGGTAGGTATTCCGGCAAATCTACTCATGCGTAGACCCGATATTCGCGAGGCAGAGTATCAGATAGCGGCACAAGCAGCAGAGTTGGGAGTAACACGTGCTGAATATTGGCCAAGTGTATATGTGAATGGGAATATAGGATTTGCTTCGCACGATTTTAATAAGCTCTTTAATCACAAGAGTCTAACTTATGAAATTGCTCCAACATTAACTTGGACATTCTTTCAAGGAACACAGAACTTACAGGCTGTACGTCAACAAAAAGCACTCTTAGACGAGTATATCAAGCAGTTTAATTACGATGTTCTCAATGCTGTGCAAGAGGTGGATGTTGCTATAAATGCCTATAAGAACTCTATTAAGCAGATTGTGGCTTTGCGAGAGGTGGTGAATCAGGGAAAGAAAACATACGATTTGTCGGTCGATCTCTATAAGCAAGGACTTTCGCCATTCCAAAATGTCTTAGATGCTCAGCAGTCGTTGCTGGAGTATGAGAATTCGCTTACTGAAGCTCAAGGAAATTCTTTAATCTATTTAGTGCAGTTGTATCAATCGCTTGGCGGTGGATGGGGTAGTGATAAATAAAATATTAAAACTATGTATATGAATATGTTAACCATTATCTGTAAAGGTATAGAGGCCTCGATGAGGTGTTTCATGAACATGTGTAGCACAGATCGGAAGAGCACACGTCTGAACTCCAGTCACATTCAGAAATCTCG
>CAMTOX010000270.1 GCA_947074225.1 uncultured bacterium | reverse complement strand
CGAGATTTCTGAATGTGACTGGAGTTCAGACGTGTGCTCTTCCGATCTGTGCCACAATAAAGAGCCACAATTGAACTAATGCAAGTGAGTTGGCCGAGAATAGAGCAGGTCCGATAGAACGTGCTGGATTAACAGAACAATTGGTTAGTGGAATTGCTATGACATTACATAACATAACCGTTAAACCAATAGCTATACCGGCAAACTTAATATTACTTTTAGTATCGGTTGCACCAAGCACCACCAGCACAAGAATAAAGGTCAAGAAGAACTCAATTAAGAAAGCTCCTAAAGTATTCGTAATTAAATAATCCTTTGCGCCTGCAAAGAACTCTCCGTATCCATTAGCAGCAAAATCTCCTATTTGCATATTGGTACATTTAACAACAATCCACATAAAGAATGCTGCAGCTATACCACCAAGTACTTGCGCTATCCAATAATAAAGCATGGTTTTACCTGGCATACGTCCGTTCAAGAATACACCAAAAGAGATTGCAGGATTAAAATGACCGCCAGAATATGGGCCTAGGGCATAAATCATAGCTAACACTGAAAGACCAAATCCTGAGGCCACTCCAAAGAATCCAACGTTCTGACTTGCAAAGATTGCTACACCACAACCACCAAGTACTAGCCATAAAGTTCCGAAGAACTCAGCTAAAAATTGAGTTTTCTTAATCATAACTTATAATGTTTTAAATGATAAATTTAAAATAACGAACTAAAAACAAGCAAATATCGTGCATAAAAAAAAGAGTCTATTCTAATGAATAGACTCTTTTAATTACATATTAATGAAAAGCTATTAAGCCACTTTTCTTGAAGTGAAGAGTTTATAGCATAAACCAGCCAACAAAGCACCACATAAAGGAGCTACAATGAACAACCACAACTGTGGTAGAGCAAGAGCGTTATCAGAGAATATTGCTTGGCTAATAGAACGTGCAGGATTTACAGAAGTATTAGTCAAAGGAATTGCTATTAAGTGAATCAAGGTCAAAGCCAAACCAATTGCAACACCAGCAAACTTAGTATCGTGCGAATCGTCTGTAGCACCAAGAATAACGATTAAGAAGATAAAAGTAAGTACACACTCAACAATGAAAGCACCCCACCATGTAATATCCTGATATCCTGATCCTGCGCCATAGAAATCTACACCCCAACCATTAGCAGCAAAAGTACCGATTTCCATACCTGCTGCAGTAGCAAGAATCCACATGAGTAATGCAGCTGTAATACCTCCAAGCACTTGTGCTATCCAATAAAATAACATCTTCTTTCCTTCCATACGGCCATTGATGAAAACACCTAATGATACAGCAGGATTAAAATGGCCACCAGAAATAGGGCCTAAAGCATAAGCCATAGTCAATACAGTTAAACCAAAGGCAAGTGCTACACCTGCAAAACCTACAGCGTGACCAGCAAAATATGCAGTACCTGCACCACCAAATACGAGCCAAAAAGTACCAATATACTCGACCAAAAATTCTTTTGTTTTCATTTTATAAATATTTTAGTTGATAAAAATAATCTAAACGTTCTCCTTTAAGAGGTTGTATAGGCTAAATTGTAACACAAAAAAAAAGTTTATTTGTTGCCAAATAAACTTTTTTTTATCGTAATGGAATATTAACCTCCAAAATCATCGAACATCAACATTTCGCGAGGTACCCCAAGGTTATACAACATACCTTCAACAGCTTTAGCCATTGGGCCAGGACCACACATATAGTATTCTATATCTTCTGGTGCATCATGTTTAGAAAGATATTCATCGTTAATAACGTTATGAATAAATCCAACATAACCTGTCCAATTATCTTCTGGTTGAGGGTCGCTCAACGCAATATTGAATGTAAAGTTCGGGAATTCTTTTTCTAACTTTCGGAAATCTTCTTCGTAGAAGATTTCGTTCTTAGAACGAGCACCATACCAATAAGAGATCTTACGATCGGTAATCTTCAAGGTATTCAATAAGTGAAGAATGTGTGAACGTAATGGAGCCATACCAGCGCCACCACCAACATATAACATTTCACGACCAGTACCAAGCAGTGGGTGGAACTCACCGAAAGGACCTGAAATCATTACCTTATCTCCTGGTTTTAACGAGAAGATATACGATGAAGATATACCTGGTTTAACATCCATGAAGCCCCCTTTAGCACGATCAAACGGAGGTGTAGCAATACGAATGTTTAACATCACAATATCGCCCTCGGCAGGATAGTTAGCCATTGAGTAGGCGCGTACTGTCTCCTCGTCGTTCTTACAAGTAAGATCCCACATTTTGAAACGGTCCCAATCGCCTCGGAAACGCTCTTCAATATCAAAATCAGAGAATTTCAAATCGTACTTAGGAATATCAATCTGAATGTACCCTCCTGAGACAAAGTTCAAGTGTTCACCTTCTGGCAAACGTACCACAAACTCTTTAATATAGGTAGCAACGTTATGGTTAGACACCACTTCACATTCCCATTTCTTAACTCCGAGAACCGATTCATCCACATGAATCTGCATATCGTTCTTTACTTTTACTTGGCAACCTAAACGCCAGTGGTCTTTTTGTTCACGACGTGAGAAGTGTACTGCTTCGGTAGGAAGAATCTCTCCTCCGCCCTCTTCAACTTGACAACGACATTGTGCACATGAACCACCACCACCACAAGCCGATGGTAAAAAGATCTTCTCTGCAGCAAGAGTACCAAGAAGTGTTGAACCAACAGGAACAGTCACCTCTTTCTCGCCATTAATGGTAATCTTTACATTACCAGAAGCTACCAAATAGCGCTTAGCTATTAAGAGCATCACTACTAAAACAATGATCACCACCAAGAAGACCACTAGGCTGACCAAAGCTGTCATTATTTTTGGATCCATAATTAAAATATCTTTTTTGGGGTGAATAATTAAATATTAAGACCTGAGAAGCATAAGAATGCTATAGACATTAAACCTACTGTGATAAAAGTAATACCCAAACCACGTAAAGGTTTTGGTACATCAGAGTACTCTAATTTCTCACGAATAGCTGCCAAACCTACAATAGCAAGTATCCAACCAATACCTGAGCCTAAAGCAAACATCAACACATCTACTATGCCGGTAAGTGCTTTAGGGTCGGTTTCTGGTAAACCAACACGTTGTTGCATAAACAAAGCGCCACCCATGATAGCACAGTTTACCGCAATCAAAGGTAGGAAGATACCCAAAGAGGCATACAATGAAGGAGAGAATTTCTCTACCACCATCTCAACCAACTGTACTATTGCCGCAATAACAGCAATGAAAAGCAAGAAACTTAAATAGCTTAAATCTAAATCGGCAAACCCTTCACCTAACCATGCCAAGCCACCTGGACGCAACACATAAGTTTGCAAATAATAGTTTACAGGCAAAGTGATGAGCAACACAAAGGTCACTGCCAGACCTAATCCCAAAGAGGTCTTTACATTTTTCGATACCGCAAGGTATGAACACATACCCAAGAAGTAAGCGAAAATCATATTGTCGACAAATATCGACCGTA
>CAMTOX010000269.1 GCA_947074225.1 uncultured bacterium | reverse complement strand
GCATACGAGATTTCTGGATGTGACTGGAGTTCAGACGTGTGCTCTTCCGATCTTTCGTCTCCCGGGCTTTCGGTGCATCCTGCTAGAAGTGATCCTAACATCACTACGTCGGCTCCGGCTGCCAATGCTTTTACCACATCGCCACTGAATTTTATTCCGCCATCGGCAATGACGCATACATTACGTGTTTTGCAATAGCTAGCCACATCGTCAATAGCGGTGATTTGTGGTACACCTACTCCTGCTACCACGCGGGTGGTGCAGATACTGCCAGGGCCAATACCTACTTTTACTGTGTTTGCTCCGGCATCTATTAAATCTTTTGCCGCCTCTTTGGTTACAATGTTACCGGCAACAATATCTAATGAAGGGTGTGCTTCGCGAATGCGACGTACTGTGTCGATAATGTTTTTGCTGTGACCATGAGCACTGTCGACGGTGATTACGTCTACTCCGGCTTTTACCAAAGCAGCCACACGTTCCATTGTGTCAGGGCCTACACCTACTGCAGCACCGCATACTAAACGTCCACGCGCATCTTTACAGGCGTATGGGTAGTTTACCACATTGTCAATATCTTTACTAGTGATGAGCCCAACTAAGTGCCCTTCGTCGTCAACAATAGGAAGTTTCTCAATACGATTTTTCCAAAGAATAGCTTTAGCATCTTCCAACGAGGTGCCGAATTTTGCTGTTACCAAATTCTCTTTGGTCATTACTTCGCTCACTTTGGTTTCGCTTGGTGTAAGGTATTTCAAATCACGGTTTGTGATGATTCCCACCAATTTATTATCAGAATCTATTACCGGCAACCCGCTAATGCGGTATTTAGATAAGATAGCGTCGCAATCAAGCAGTGTACTATCTTTAGTTAAAGTAATAGGGTTAGCAATCATGCCGCTTTCGTAGCGTTTTACCAAGTCTACTTCTGCTGCTTGTTCCTCAATACTCATATTCTTATGAATAAATCCTACCCCTCCCTCGCGAGCAATGGCAATGGCCATTTTAGACTCAGTCACGGTATCCATGGCTGCACTCACAATAGGAATGTTAAGTTCGATACTCGGAGTTAACTTGGTTTTCAAGTTAATCTCGGAAGGCAAAATAGTCGATTTCTGTGGTACTAGAAGTACATCATCGAAAGTCAATCCGGTTTTAATGTTGTCCAAATTCATATGAGTTTCCTCTTTTTTGATTGTTTCTATTTCTAATTTCTTTACTCGTATTATAGTAATCCGTTACGTTTATAGATGTAGTCCACCTCAGAGAAGTAGTAATCTAAGGTAAAGCATTCGTCTAACTGTTGGCGAGTAAGGTAGCTCATTACTTTTTCGTTCTGTGCCAACAACTCTTGGTAGTCTAACCCTTCGCTCCATGCTTTCATAGCAATTGGTTGAACGGTGTCGTATGCTTCTTCGCGTACAAATCCTTTTTCTATTAATGCATTCATGACACGTTGTGCAAAAATCACTTTTTTAGTGCGGTAGATATTCTCTAACATCACATCTGGGAATACGGTAAGGTTTTCTAATATACCTTTAAAACGTACCAACATATAGTCTAACAACATGGTAGCATCTGGAAGGATGATACGTTCTGTTGCCGAGTGCGAGATGTCGCGTTCGTGCCACAAAGCCACGTTTTCATAGAAGGTAGCCATATAACCACGCATTACGCGAGCGCATCCGCAAATATTTTCGCTGCTAATAGGGTTACGTTTGTGTGGCATAGCGCTTGAGCCTTTTTGTCCTTTGCCAAAAGCCTCTTCGACTTCGTGTACCTCTGTACGTTGTAAGTTACGTATTTCAAGCGCCATTTGTTCTAACGATGAAGCAATGACAGCAAGAGTAGCCATGTAGTAAGCGTGGCGGTCGCGTTGTACTACTTGAGTAGATACTAAGGCATGATTGATACCCAACTTCTCGCACACATACTCCTCAACAAACGGAGGGATATTGGCAAAATTACCTACAGCACCGCTCATTTTACCTACCTCAACCTCTTGACTTGCGCTTTCAAAGCGTGCTAAGTTACGTTGCATTTCGGCATACCATAACACCCATTTTAGCCCAAAGCTGGTAATATCTGCATGTATGCCATGTGTACGACCAATGCTAGGGACATTTTTAAAGCGTATAGCTTGTTTTTTAAGTACCTCAATAAATTGGTGAAGATCGTCGCGTAAAATCTCGTTAGCTTGTTTTATTAAATACCCGTTTGCAGTATCTACAACATCGGTCGAGGTTAATCCGTAGTGAATCCATTTACGTTCTTCGCCTAAAGTTTCGCTTACGGCACGTGTAAATGCCACAACGTCGTGACGTGTTTGTTCTTCAATTTCGTAGATACGTGGGATACTGAAACTTGCTTTAGCCCACAATTTTTCAATATCTTCTTTAGGGACGATACCCAATTCACTCCATGCTTCTGAAGCAAATAATTCCACTTTCAGATAAGCGTTAAACTTATTCTCCTCTGTCCAAATTTGGCGCATCGCCTCTCGGCTGTATCTTTCAATCATAATGTGTTAAACAGTTTAGTCTTTAATTATGTAATTATTTCGGTTGTAACAAAACAAAAAAAGAGCAACACAGGGTTACTCTTCTATCTTATTGGGCACGCACAAACCATTCGCTTTACTAAAAAGTTAGCTTGCTGATTTGATGTTTTTAGGCGTGGCATATAGTTCTTTAATATGTTTTAAAATTCTTGTGCAAAAGTAAGCCAATAAAATCGGTTTCACAACTTTTTAAGCTGTTATTTTTTCTAAAACTTAATAGTGTTTCGTTCAAAATTTAACATATCAACTCGGGTCGTAAAAACTGCTATGTTACAATTTCAAAGCAGGGTGTGGTATTTTTATTTCTTTTTGCTTCTTAAGGCGCTGTTTTTCTTTATAAGGTCTCTTCTATTTGCTTTTTTAGTAGAGTGTTTTGTTGTCGATGGCTTTTAGTGTCATCCTAAAGTTCAATTTGTTGTGCTTGTCGTAGGCTATTTATAGGTAGCTTAGTCGTAGCTGGGATGCACCTCGCTCGCAGAGCTTGTCCGAGCGAGGTGCATCCCAGGTGCGTGGGAGGTGCTATGCAATAGGTAGTTATCGGTTTATTGTTGACTGTAAGTTGCGCTTTGTTTACTTGTGGTTGCAGAAATGAAAATTCTTCGGATTGTGTTGTTTTTTATTAAGCTATTTGTGAGTTGGATGGATTTGTATGGAGTAATGCAAAGCTTTGAAAGGTAATGGTTCCGGTAAATGGCAGTGCCAATGGTGTTGCGAATCCACGGCTGAGCCGCCCTCAGGCGGCGCTTACCCAAAGAAAAATAATAGCATGGCAGAAGCTATGGAACAGAAGGGTAGGGATATTCAAAATATGGGGTTTGGTTTGTTGGTGTGTGAGCACTTAACCATCTAGGTGTTTGCAGTTTCATGAGTGGTGGTATAGGTTAAGCGCTCCGCTGATTGTGGGCATCAACGGGGCGCTGAAAGGGTGTAGTTGTTGAGATGGGTGGGGCGTGGGGGGGGGGAAGAGTGTAGGGTGATGGTGGAGG
>CAMTOX010000268.1 GCA_947074225.1 uncultured bacterium | reverse complement strand
AGTCTCCTTATATATTTAATAAGAACTATACTTTCTCTGTTTTCAAGCATTACTCGTGGTGTTATAACCGCTAAAATACTTTCATTGGAACAGATAAAGATACTTCTTAATTAAAAAACAGTTGCCAAATCCGTATTATTTTTAGCATTGATTGAACCTTAATTGGTCATTAATGGAACCCAATTTATGATACGTTTTAAATGGCTCCCCCATATTTTGAATATGACTTCTTAGCTATATAGCTAAGTTTACATCTTGATTATGAGACATTTTTATTTATACATCATTCTACTTTTTACTTGTATTGCATGTGGAAGCAATAAGGGTCAACACGACACAAGTACTCCTTTAAGTTCAAAACAATTAAGTCATGCCAAAGGATTCGGCATTGACTATTTTCAAGGTTACAACCGCATACAGGTATTTAATCCTTGGGAAAAGGGTAAAGTAGTACGTAATTACTACATTGTTACAGATAGTACCATAGATAGCTCTACATTTCAAGGCACTGTCATTGATGCGATAGAGCAAATAGCCATTACCTCATGTACTCATATTGAGTTCTTAAATATGCTTGACGAACTAACGTCAGTAACTGGTGTTTGTAATCCGGAACTAATCTATAACGAGTCTCTAACCACACGTTGCGAATCGGGAGAGATTATGAGCTTGGGCGATGCTTTCAACACCAACATTGAACGTTTATTGCTTTTAAAACCCAATGCTATAATGCTTTCAAGCTATAATCAACAAGATGAAAATGCCAAACGTATTGAAGCAGCCGGCATTCCTATTATTTTTAATAACGAATGGATGGAAGAGAGTGTGCTGGGTCGTGCCGAATGGATAAAGTTTATTGCTCAGTTCTTTGGCAAAGAAACATTGGCCGACTCGCTTTATCAAATCATTGAAGAGAATTACAACAAAGCAACTAGCCAGGTGGAGTTTGAAAATCTCAAACCATCTATTATGGTAGGCGGTAACTTTAAAGGTACTTGGTATATGCCTTCTGGCGCGAGTTATATGGGTAGATTGCTAAAAGATGCGGGAGCCAGCTACTATTATGAACAAGATAGTACCGGGGGTAGTTTAGCACTTAACTTTGAGACTGTACTTCATAACTTTGCAAATAGCCAGGTGTGGTTAAATGCGCCAACCCAAACACTCAAGGAGTTACAAGAGTTAGATCAGCGTCACAATTTATTTCAAGCAGCAAAGCAGAATCGTGTTTATGGCTTCTATAATCGCACCAAAGAAGGTGGTGCCAATGACTTTTGGGAGAGCGGTGTGGCACACCCCGACATAGTGCTTCAGGATCTTATTTGGGCTTTATACCCCGAAACAATGAAAGATTATCAACCGGTCTATATTATTCAACTTCATTAGAAGCTTATAAAACTTGCGAATAGTGCATTACAACCTTATTTCAGAATGAAATCATCACGCAAAATACTATTATTTGTTACATTAACGCTTTTAACGCTGTTACTGTTCATACTCGATATGATCTATGGCAGTGTACAGCTCTCATTGAGCGATTTAATGTCCGATAATCCTATCTACCGAGAGATAATATACAATTTCCGTTTGCCTAAAGCTCTAACTGCTATTACTGCAGGAGCGGCAATTTCTGTTGCCGGTTTAATTATGCAAACACTTTTTCGTAATCCTTTGGCAGGTCCCTACGTACTTGGTGTAAGTTCTGGTGCCAGCTTAGGTGTAGCGCTCTTCATTTTAGGGGGCTCTATAATGCCGCTTTTCATTATTCAAAGTGGATGGGGCTTAGTGCTTTCGGCCATTATAGGGGCTATAGTAGTATTGCTTATGGTTTTGGGAGTGTCGTTTCGTGTACGCGAATCGGTATCATTACTCATCGTGGGTATAATGTTCGGACAAATTGCCGGCTCTATTGTTACTTTACTTCAAAATTCAAGTAACCCCGATGCTTTAAAACTTTTCGTTGTATGGACATTTGGTAGTCTCTCGGCAGTCTCTTGGAACTACTTCTGGGTGATGCTTTTTTTGGTAATATTAGGACTTATCATTACCTTTATCATTCAAAAACCGCTCAACGGTTTACTCCTTGGCGAACACTATGCACGTGCTTTGGGCATCTCAATATTGAATACTCGTATTTTGATTATTCTCTCTGTAGCACTCCTTGCCGGAGCTACAACAGCCTTTACGGGCCCCATAGCATTTATAGGTATTGCAGTGCCACATATTGTGCGAGGAGTTTTTAAAAGCTCCGACCACCGCATCACCATACCGGGGTGTGTACTCTGTGGAGCAGCACTATTACTATTGTGCGACATAGCCACCCAGTTACCTTCTAATGGCTCGGTATTGCCATTGAATGCCATTAGTGCTTTAGTGGGTGCACCTATTATTATTTGGATTATCTTAAAGCGTCGTTCCTAACTTATTAGAGTGGGTAGAAATAACAAAATACCCATAGATTATTATTCATCATTATGCTTACAACAACAAATTTAGCAATAGGATATGGAACACACATTGTTCAAGAGGGATTGAATTTAGAGACACATTCGCGCGATTTAATATGCCTTGTAGGAACTAATGGTGCGGGAAAGTCTACCCTCTTGCGTACAATTTCCGGTTTACAGAAACCACTCTCGGGAGCCATACATATTGAGGGCAAAGATTTGCGCAAGCTCAACAATCACGATCGTTCATTGCTCTATGCCATGGTGCTTACCGATGCCATCTATGTTGAGAACCTCACAGTCTTTGAATTGGTGGCTTTAGGCAGAATACCTCATACCGATTGGACCGGCGCATTAACCAGCAGAGATAAAGCACTAGTGAATGAAGCAATAGCTCAAGTAAACCTAACACATAAAACTCATGATTACTTAAATGCCATAAGCGATGGTGAGAAGCAACGCGCTGTGATAGCTAAAGCCTTGGCACAAGATACGCCCTTGGTATTGCTTGACGAGCCTACAGCACACTTAGATTTACCTAATCGTATTGAAATTATGCTACTTTTACGTCGGCTATCGGTAAATACGGGTAAAACTTTTATTCTATCCACTCACGAGCTGGATTTAGCTTTACAAATGGCCGATAAGATATGGCTAATGACTAAAGGACATATTGAGATAGGCATTCCCGAAGATTTAATGTTGAGTGGCAAGTTTCAAACTGCCTTTGGCAATAATAGTTATCACTTTGACGAAGAAGATGGACATTGTAAAATTCATCACTTAACAGGACTTTTGGAGGTTTCCATATCGGGTCCTACCCCTGCCCTTTCGTGGCTTAAACGAGCATTAATACGTTGTGGTATTCAGGTGAACGCCTGTTCGGCCATAGAGATTGAAGCACACGACCATGGCTTTACCATTGGCGAGTCTACATTTACAACCATTCAAGAGACCCTCAACTATCTATATAAAAATTATGGTCGTTTAAAGGAAGAGCAATTATAAAAAGATATTATAGAGTCTATTTAATAAATAATCGGTTGGGTTTATTTATGTTTATAAAAATAAACTCACAAATAATGCTATTACTCGTGTATTGAATGACAGCATATT
>CAMTOX010000267.1 GCA_947074225.1 uncultured bacterium | reverse complement strand
GGTCGGAGTGCACAGATGTGGTGCATATAGGTGGTGAGGTGTTTTATTTTTTTAGCAAGCGGCAGACGACATGCGAGATTTCTGAAGGTGGCGAAAGTTCAGACGTGTGCGCTTCCGATCTTAGATGTTGTGGTTGCACATGCCGATGTCGATTTTCTTGAGCCTGTATTCCTAACTGACGATATAGCCGTTGAAACTACTGTACTGAGTATAGGCACAAAAAGCTTCAGATTAGAACAACGCATCTATTGTCGTGAAACCAAAGCTGTAAAATGTAGATGTAGCACTATTATGGTAGGATTTGATTTTAAAACCAAACAAACCATAGAGATTTCTAACGAATGGAGGGACTCTATTGAGCAATTTGAAGGTCGTAAATATTAAGCCTTCGGTAACCTTTATAAGAAAAGAAAAAGTATGGTCTATTGCAAATAGTTAGGTTTGCAATAGACCATACTTTTTTAGTTAGTGAAGCGATATAGAATAAGAGGTGAACTCATCATTAAAATAAAACAATCAATATTTTCTGAGAAGTATTAAGCGGTTTAGAATCTTCTTAACGTAAAAAGGAATTGTACTCCTCCTGTTGTTATATTATGAGCCGATATTTTGCCATGATGAAATAATACACCATTCTTAACTATCGACAATCCTAATCCGGTACCTCCAAGTTTTCGACTACGCCCTTTATCGACACGGTAGAAGCGTTCAAAAATTCGCGACAGATGTTCATTAGGGATTCCTACTCCGTTATCGGCCACCGAGAAGTGATAGAAAATCTTATCTGAACTCATCAATGCTATTGTAATAGTGGTTCCTTCTCCGGCATAGTTAATAGCATTATCAATTAGATTTCTGAATATAGAGTATATCAGTGTGCGATTGCCTCGTAAAGTAATATCGTCTGGTAGTTTATTCAGCACCTTTATTTTGCGTTCTTCAATACCCATTTGCAAATCAACAAGGACTTCATGAACAATTGTATTTACCTCACATTGTTCTCTTTGATATAGATTTCTACTTTCGTCTAGTTTATTGAGTGTGGAAATATCTTGTAATAATGCACGTAATCTTTGAGCCTGATGGTAACTCTTTTCAACAAAGAGATACTGACGTTCATGAGGTAAATCGGGGTTATCGAGCAAACTCTCCATATATCCTAAAATACTTGATACAGGTGTTTTCAATTCATGCGAAATATTTTGCGTCAATTCGCGTTTCAACTTCTCTTCACCTTCTTGAACTGAAATAGAAAAACCTTTTGAGATGATATATAGCACTAACATTACAATGGGAAGAATTGCTGCCATAACATAGAGAAAGAATAGATTTGCCTTAAGCAAAAGACGTGCGTTTAATTGATAAGGCAATGCCGAACGTACATAAATATTACCATAATTCTGCGCAATATAATAAAAGTCTAAACCTAAAGTTTCAGAGTTACGTATGACCTTGCCTATCTTATCTACCTGCAGTGCCATAATTTCGGGACGCATGAGATGATTCTCCTTTATGCTATCGAGTTCTAAAGAAGAGTCGTAGATAATCTCACCCTCTAAATCTATGACTGTGACACGTAAATTAGAATCGGGCAATAGTTGCACAAACTCTTCTATTTGTTGCCATGAAGGTTGGTATGCATTAATATAATTAGCTATTAATGCATTATAGGTTGTTAATTGTCCATCAAGTTGTTCACTTCTAAACTCTTTCTCTCGCGAATATTGAAATAGAGTGATTATGCCCATCATAAAAATAAATATAATGGAGAAATATAGAAATAAGCGTGTGTATAATTTCATGTGAGAAAAAGATCAAGAGAACTATTAATAAACTATTCCTCGAAGGTATAACCATACCCTAAGCGAGTGACGATATTTTTACCATACTTACCAATTTTCTTACGTAATCGTGTCATATTCACATCAACAGTTCTGTCCAAAACAATGACTTCGTCGCTCCAGACGCGTGTAAGAATCTCTTCTCTTGAGAATACGCGATTGCGATTTTCTAATAGAAGTTTCAATATTTCGAACTCTTTTTTTGTAAATGCTATCTCTTGTCCTTCAAGGAGAACTTTCTTTGCTGCTGGGAATAGTTGCAGTTCATCAAAGCGTATTGGCTTTTCGTCTACTATCTCACTCTTGTTTGCCGAGCGTCTAACCACAGCTTTTACTCGCACTAATACTTCGCGAATAGAAAATGGTTTTGAGATATAATCGTCGGCACCTAAGTTAAAGCCAGTCAACAGATCATTTTCAGTATCACGAGCAGTTAGAAAAACTATCGGAATAGAAGCAGTCTCTGGATTATCGCGTAGCATACGAGCCATTTTAAAGCCCGAAATCTCGCCCATCATGACATCCAACAGCAACAGGTCGTACTGCTTTAAATTAAGTTGCAATGCCTCTTCGGCACTGTAACAAACATCTACTTCATAACCTTCAGTTTCAAGGTTAAACTGTAAGATTTCGCATAAATCTTCTTCGTCGTCAACAACTAGAATTTTGTTTGTATTCATAGTAAGATAAAATTGGGAAGAAAGTACTAAAGTCCGATCTCATTAGAATAGAATTATTACTTATATAAAGTCTTAATATAATAATGGCAAGAAGATTCACATTGTAAACTACTTCTATAGGAATAAAAGTCATAAAGATCTATTCAACGTAAACAAATGGATTATTATATTTTACTTTAGCTCATAATTATATCGGTTAAATGTACCCTCTTAAATTGTATTACAAAATAACCATAAGATTATTGCAACCAATTGTCATACATGTTACAAATGTATGACAAAAAATCCCATCCTACAAAAATTGTAAGATGGGAATGTAATCAAATCACTGTTTAGATTATCTAACGTTGTTGCAAATAGATTTGCAAGTTCTCGTTTTTATTAATCTCAAATTTAAATATTTGCTCTTGATATGATATATAAGAGACTTTTATTTCGCACTCTCCTCGGCAGAGGCTCACAATTGTAAAATTTCCGTCAAAATCGGTATAAACCTTTTGCCCATTGACCGAAAGAGTTACTCCGGCTAAGGTTTCAAGAGAAAGGATATCTTTCACATTTCCTTTCAGGAAAAAACGATCGCTGATTTGAACTTCTAATGCTACCACCGCTGGTTCTGGTTTAGCTTCTGGATTAGCAAATAGAGAGATTGAACATACTACTAATAATACGAAACTGAACATTACCTTTTTCATAATTGTATGGGTTTATGGATTAAACTTATTCGTTGATTTTGATAGTGCAAAGTAAAAGAGAATGCGTTACATTGCTGTTACAAAAGCGATAAAGAGATGTAACGATGCTATTAAATGACTGTTCAACTATAAATTTATAGTCCCGTTAAGTTGTATTATGGATTGATATCGTAGTTCTTTTGCGATTCTAATCTACCTCTTTCATCCCAAATATACCATATACCCGACTTTTTCCCATTTGTATATTGCATTTCATAACGCATTATTCCAGAATCGTCCCAAATGTACCATGCTCCTTCTTTGATATTATTTAAATAGGAGGCCTCGCCTATTAATATGCCCGCCTCA
>CAMTOX010000266.1 GCA_947074225.1 uncultured bacterium | reverse complement strand
TATATAATTTAATATTCTTGTGGAGAACTAATGGTGGACAACCATGTGGTAAACCAGCTGCAATTGATAGTATTGCTATTACAGAATTACCATGTTATGAACCATTTGGGCTTTCAGCAAAAGATGTGGCACCAAATAGCGTTACACTTACTTGGGCAGCAGGATCTGAGAAATACATTATTAAGGTCGATAGTGTTGAACGAACCAATGCTCAACTCGATAACCTGTCAAGTGCAGTATTCCAAAGTGAAACCACAACACGCGAAATTGAAGTTAATGGATTGAATTCAAATAGTATCTATTATTACTACATTCAAGCAATTTGTAATGGCGACACTATGCCTTGGGTGGGCAGTTCATTCCAAACACTATGCGATATTATAATCATTGATGAGAATAATAGCTACTTTGATGACTTTGATGGTTATGGAACAGCTTCTAAGACCATACCAAGCTGTTGGACTACTGTAACCACTTATAGATCTCAAGTGAGTTCAAGTTCATGTGAACTCACTGACTATCCATATTGTTATACTGGAAATTATTATAGTGGAAGCAAAGGATTCTATTTCTATAATAGCTATTATTCTTATTGTAGTGGATCTAACAGTTATACCTATGCAGCAACTCCTATTATTGGAACTCCAATATCGCAATTACAAGCAAGCTTTAAGATTATGCAAACTATGAATAATAGTTATATTAAAGTGGGTGTTATGACCGATCCAAACGACTACAGTACCTTTGTACAAGTAGACTCTATTGTACCAAGAGCAACTTCTGTATGGGAGGATGTATTGGTTAACTTTAGCAATTATCAAGGAAACGGAAAACATATTGCTTTCCTAATAGATAAGATGAAATCGGGTAGTAGCAGTATCGTTATTGACGATTTGACCATTGAGCTTGGCGAACCTTGTGCCTCACCAAAATTGATTAGAGCATCGCATATTACACAAGATAGTGCTTTGATTACTTGGACTGGTACTAACTTCGATACACAATATCGTGTTAAGATTGGTACTACCGACTTTGACCCAGCTACTGAAGATGGAAACTTTATGGATACTATTGTTTCTATTCCAAGTTTACAATTAGGGGGTCTGTACACAGGTAAATCTTATGTTGTTTATGTTCAAAATATGTGCGATACCACTAATAGTCGTTGGACCACAGGAGCTGTCTTTACTACTGCTTGTGGTGAAGTTTCTGTTCCTTATTCTGAATCGTTCTTACAACCTACTACAGGAGCTCCAAATTGTTGGACACGTTATAAAGAGTTAGCTTCGGATGTCTTTACTAATAATTCTTCATTATCGACTACTGGAAGCTCATGGGTACGTGTAGTAACCGGATATGGTATTTCAAACCCACATATGAAAGTTACTGTATCTGGCATAAACAATAACCATTGGTTAGTTTCGCCTACCGTTAATTTGACAAGTAATGCGATCTTATCGTTCGATTTGGCACTTACTAAGAGTGGTACTAATGACGCTATTGTTGACAAATTGGCCCAAGCTGACGATAAATTTATGGTTATTATTTCAGAAGATAATGGTGCTACCTGGAGTAGAAGCAATGCTACTTTATGGTCTGAAACCAATGACAAAGATTACCGTTATAGCGATATTAATCATAGATCATCGCGCATTCGCATAAGTTTAGCAGAATATGGAGGTAAGCAAATTAAGATTGCGTTCTATGTAGAATCTACTGTTGCGGGCGGAGTTAATGATATCCACGTAGGTAATATTGCTATAGTAACCGGATTGACTTCTGATGTTAATGATGTTGTGTGTGAGGGATATCCGTATAATGGTAATGGTTTTGCTATTTCAGCCGATGATTTAGAACTTATTGATGCACCATATTTATTTACACGATTTGGCTTTAACAATAATGGGGTAGATACTATAGTGAATCTTCACTTAAATATTAATCCAAGTGTTATAAGTTATTTTAATGACAGTACGTGTGCAAATTCATCTTATAATGGTTATGGATTTGATATTGTTAGTGCAGAATCTAAAACCTATCGTCGTAACTTATTAGCTGCATCTGGGTGCGATAGTATTATTTATCTAAATATGTTTACTTATCCATCGGATATAATAACCGTGTATGATACTATTTGCGAGAATGATACTCATTTAATCTATAATGATTCTCCAATTAGTGCATCGGGTATATATACATATACCTTAACTTCAACTCATGGTTGCGACAGTATAGTAGAACTTGATGTTACTGTTTATGAAACATATGAGTATACAGAAAATATTGTTATTACTACCGATAAACTTCCTTATAGTTATGGCGATACCATCATTGGTGCAGAAACCACTAAAGGTGAGTATGCTTATCATTTCAAAAGAGTTTCTCAACAAGGATGTGATAGTATAACGCATTTATTATTAACTGTAGAAGATGCCAATGCGATAATAAACACCGAGATAGGACATTTATTTATCTATCCAAATCCAGTTATGCATGGTGAGGTTGTTTATGTAGATATTACATTAAACCAGGAAGAGCTTGACGGATTAATTGTTGAGGTATATAATAGCATTGGTCAACGTGAATCCATATTTGAGGCCAATAGTTATCCGATACGTATTGACCGTCTTGATGTTGCCGGAGTATATGTCATTAAACTCACTACCCGCACCAATCAGGTATATTATGGTAAAGTTATAGTACAATAAGAAATTGCTCCATAAAGCCTCTTGAGGCTAACTAAAAAAGAGTCCGCTGTGAAACATATTCACAGCGGACTCTTCAATTTATATTCAAATGAATAAGTAGTATTAGTGCCTTTATAAATATAACAACAATGTTGCTTATTAATCGCGTTGGTAATAAACCACAATAGAGGCTTTTTGGATGGTATGAGCATTTAAATAAAATCCTACCATTGCCGGTGAAGCATCCTTTGTTAGATCGAGGTTAGGGACGTTTAAGGCATATACGGTAAAGATATATTGATGTATTCCATCTTTAAGTGGAGGGCATGGTCCTCCATATCCATATTGTCCAAAATCGTTAATGCTTTGTATAGCCTCTTTAGGCATACGTTCTTTTAAGATATCGCCTGCTCCAGGTGGCAAATCGTTACACTTATGTGGTATATTAAATACTACCCAGTGCCACCATCCACTTCCTGTTGGTGCATCGGGGTCATACATAGTAACTGCAAAGCTTTGTGTCTGGGAAGGTGCATTGACCCAGTAAAGCTGTGGCGATAAGTTTTTGCCTGTACAACCAAAACTGTTGTACAGTTGTTCTTGTGTAGCTTGTCCCTTAAGTTCTTTACTCATTAATGTAAAGTTGCCTTGTGCAAAGCTCATGACACTGATTGCCGTTAAGATAGCAATGAAATAGAGTCGTTTCATAATGTTTAATTATAGAGTTAATAATGAATACAATACCTTTCTTTAATTCTATTGGACTATTAAGTTCTACAAATATATGTAAATATAGTTACTTTTCTTGTTTCAGTTCTTAATTATTTAGAATGCTCTCATATTCTATAGATCGGAAGAGCACACGTCTGAACTCCAGTCACATTCAGAAATCTC
>CAMTOX010000265.1 GCA_947074225.1 uncultured bacterium | reverse complement strand
GCATACGAGTTTTATGAATGTGACTGGAGTTCAGACGTGTGCTCTTCCGATCTATCAATCAATGCATAATTCTGTATGGTGAGATGACTTAACATGTATTTATCGGCCAGTTTTTATGGTTTCATAGCGATTTATTGCCGATGGATTCACATCGACCAATATTTCGTAAACACTCTTACGTTCAGAATCGGGCGCTTTGCCAGTGAACATATTAATGAGTTCGTCGTTCTTAGCATCTAGAAATGTTACGAGAAGTATAGACGAAGGGTGTTGACGCTTTAGCTCTTTTAGCACTGGAAGTCCGGTTGCTATTTTAGCTCTGCCGTTATCAACATTCTGACTCATAATGTCTAAACCTAAACGGTGATAGTCGTAAAAGAAGTTTCGAAACTTTTTAAAGCGGTCGTCCATAAGATTGTTAATGAGCGCATAACGGTTTCGATCACTATCGAAGGCTTTCCAGCCGGAGGCTTCAACGTCGTTTGATTTAGTTTGCGACTGATTCACAATTTGCTCTGCAACCTGGAATGCCGGGGTGCCACCTAAACGACTGTAGGAGTCTAAATCTAAACCTATTACCACATAGGCGTAGTAAGCTAATATAGCAGCTATATTATTGTCGTAGGTACTAGTATTTAAATCTATCTGATCAAACTCTTTATATAAGAAATTTACCTTCTCATCTCTAAAGTTAAATAGGGGAGTGGTATAGCTACTACCAAATACTGGACGGTTGGCAGTTACTTGTAACTCGCAAGTCATAATCTCGTCGGTATAGGAATTAACGACTAGTAGGAAGTTACAATCAATACGTTCATTCTCACCATAAATCAGGTCTGTCCATTTGCGGTCTAGCAAGAACTCGTTCAAAGAGGTCTCTAATGTCTCAAATACCGACTTATTAGTACCCGATATCTTCGAACTATTTATAGTAAGTTTCGTCTTTAACTCTTGAGCATTCATCTCTTGAAGTGCTATTGTAAAGAGAGAAATGATAAAACAGATCCTTATTAATTTATTCATCTTTATGTGTTAGAGTTTATATGAGTGGTAGTTTTGCTACAATATCTGCTGCTACCTCTTTCTTTGTTTTTAGTGGGAACTCTTCTTTTCGGCCATCTTTATGTAGAATAGTAATCTTGTTGGTATCGTATCCAAAACATGCTTGGGCATCGTTTAATGAGTTTAGCACTATAAAGTCAAAGCCTTTACGTTGCATTTTTCCCAGTGCATTTTGCTCCTCGTCGTTTGTTTCTAAGGCGAAACCTACCAAGAATTGCTCATCTCTTTTGCTTTTTCCCACTGCTGCTGCTATATCTTGAGTAGGTTTTAGTTCAATGACGAGATTCTCTTTCTCACGTTTCATCTTCTTTTCCGATACCACTATGGGTGTGAAGTCGGCCACTGCGGCACAAAGTATAGCACCATTACAGTGTGGCATATGCTGCATTACAACTTCATACATTTGCGAGGCACTCTCTACATCAATGCGCTGAATATTGGCATGATTTATCTGCAGCTGTACGGGTCCACTAATGAGTATTACCTCATGACCTGCCTCGGCACAGCTTTGTGCTAAGGCAAAACCCATCTTACCGCTGGAGTAGTTGCCAATGAAACGTACAGGATCTATCCGCTCGTAGGTCGGGCCTGCTGTAATTAAAATCTTACTCATCTATTTGTTAAAGCAACGTATCTTAATGTTTTGCTAAGAAAGCAACAATATTTTCTGGCTCTTCCATGCGTCCTTTGCCGGTAGTTCCACAAGCCAATTCACCATAGGCAGGTTCAATAAAAGTTACGCCAACCTCTTCTAATAGCTTCATGTTGCGCTGAACAATAGGGTGTGCATACATCTTATCGTTCATTGCTGGAGCTATGAATACTGGTTTGTCGAAAGCCAAAAAGGTGGTCGAAAGGGCATCGTCGGCAATTCCAGAGGCAAATTTGCCTATTACATTAGCTGTAGCAGGTGCTACAACCATGAAGTCAGCCCAATCGGCATGCGAGATATGCTCCGGACTCCATTCGCCTACAGGACCAAATACTTGGTGATATACTTTATTACGAGATAAGGTCATTAAGGTCCATTCGGTAGTAAATTGTAATGCATTTTTGGTTGCGATTACTTTTACCTCACACCCTGCACCTATGAATTGACGTACTAATTCAGGACACTTGTAGGCTGCAATACCGCCCGAAATGCCTATTATGACTTTTTTTCCTTTCAAATCCATAACTCAATAATTTTATAATTTATAGTTTTAATGTTTACATTTCTGGGTGTCAAACCTTTTTAGTCTTACACTTGAACAAAGATAATAGATTCTCGTGGTAACTACAAATCTATACTCTCTACTATGGCACGTCGGTAAAAATCTCTACATTGCTTGTGGCTTACCTCATAGCTCTCTATGGATGCATTGCTTAAGTTACAGCTATAAAGTCTGTGTATGCCCGAAAGATAGAGGTGCTTATAGGTTAATTTTTGATTGTCTTGCAGCGACATAATATAGTTTACCGTATTCTCTACCTCAAATATAGTTAAAGGTTCTCGGGTGAATACATAGAGTCCAAACTCATTAAATTCGCCATAAAAGCCATCCATCACTTTACGAACTTTGCTCTCTATGATGCGTTTTAAAGGCATTGCCATGAGCCAATATTCATACTCCTTCTCACCAATATGTGCTCCTGAATTTAAACCATAGGCATAGCCATAGCTTTTTATTTCGTTTTGCTCATCAATGTCGACATCAAAGATAGGCTTATCGGCCATCTCATTAATAAGTGCTCGTGCACTCTGTTGATCTTCTTGAATGGCACGCGTTACCTCAATGCCTAATCCTAAGTTTTCATCTTGAAGGTCGGGGCGGTCAGAGTTCACTAAACCAGCAAAGCGACTGCCTAATATACTTTCTAAAGTACATTGGGCATAACGCTCAAAAAAACAGGTGTCAAACTTTGGTTTCATGGTGATTAAAGATGTGAAAATAGGGCTCTAAAGGCACACTATTTTTAGGTTTAATAGAGTACAAAGTTACAATTTATTCAAAATATCGCTACTTTTTTATCGCACAATTTCGCCTCATATTTAACTATTATATCCTTTATCTATTTACTTGGAGTAAATAACAGCTCTTTTCTTTGAAGTAACACATGCAAAGAATTATCTTTGTCGACTATTTTGAAACTCAAATAATCTATAGATAACATGAACAACCATTTAATCCAATATCTGGATTGGAATTTAGCTCCTTACAGTGAGGCTTGGCAGCAGCAAGAGGAACTTTTTGATAGCAATGTCAAAGGCAAATTAGAGAATAAGTCCACCGAGAACTATTTCATTGTGTGCGAACACCCTCATGTTTATACTTTAGGTAAGAGTGGTAACTCAGGAAATATGCTACTCTCTGAAGAGTTACTTACAGCACGTGGTGCCACTTTTGTTCGCACCAATAGAGGAGGCGAGATTACCTATCACGGACCGGGGCAGGCTGTGGGTTATCCAATCATAGATTTGGAACTCTTCCCCACATCTCTGCGTCCATAGAGTTATCAGCTTAGATCGGAAGTGGGTCGGGTAGGGCAAGAGGGAAGG
>CAMTOX010000264.1 GCA_947074225.1 uncultured bacterium | reverse complement strand
GGTCTGTTTCACTGGCAAAGAGTTGTTAGCCTTGTGCATTACGTAGCACTCCCGCAGTAACTGTATCTTGAAAATATTCCCATTCCACCGAGAATTCTTCTCATAAAGCGCTTTTATGAATCTCCGCATTGGGAGGTGTTGAGGTAAGGCCACAAAGCAGTACCTTCTCTACCCGATAGGCATCGGCAGTACGAAAAACTGAGCCTACATTGTGTAAACTACGTACATTGTCCAATACCATTACCAACGGTAGCTTATCTATCTTCTTAAACTCATCGAGCGAAACACGATGAATCTCTTCGGTGAATAGTTTCCTTGCCATACTAAAAGTTTTAAAGTGCAAATATCGTGATTTTATTGGATATAAAACAATAGCAACTATTTAAGGGGTGTTGTAAAATCTGAATGAAATAGATGCATAGAAACAGCTTATGCTGCTCTTGCTTTATGAAACCTTTTATAGGTGGGTTATTATATAAATTGCTAGTAAGGTGAGTGCTTAATATCTACAAGTAAGAAGATGGTATGGTTTACCAAATGCCACTATAAGCGAATAAAAATAGAGTCAAAAACTGTTGTGTTATAAATAATTCACTATCTTTGAAGTTCAAAAGTGAGAAAACGATGAGCGAAACGGATTACATGCTGCGCTGTTTGGAACTTGCCAAACGTGGAGCATTTTATGTAGCCCCCAACCCTATGGTGGGGTGTGTAATAGTAAATGATGAGAAGATTATTGGCGAAGGATATCATCAACGTTGTGGCCAAGCGCATGCCGAGGTGAATGCCATAGCGAGTGTTGTCGATAAAGAGCTACTGAAGAGTTCTACTCTCTATGTCTCTTTAGAACCATGCTCTCATTATGGTAAAACGCCCCCTTGTGCCGACTTGATAGTTCGCATGGGAATACCGCGTGTGGTAATAGGCATGGCAGATCCTAACCCTTTAGTAGCAGGACGTGGCATAGAGATATTACGCCAGGCAGGGGTAGAAGTTGTGGTAGGCATTGAGGAAGAGGCCTGTAACGAGTTAAATAGACGCTTCATCTGCTTTCAAACTAAGAAACGTCCGTATGTGGTGTTGAAATGGGCAGAGAGTGCCGATGGTTACATAGATTTATTGCGCCATGAGCGTGGCAATGGTCCGGTACGTATATCGAACGAGATTACTAAAGCTACCAATCATGAACGTCGTTGTGAAGAGGGAGCTATTATGGTGGCTACACGAACAGCACTTCTTGACAACCCTCACCTTACAGTAACCAAATGGGTAGGACCTAATCCTGTTAGGGTATTATTAGACAGGCACTTGAAAGTACCTCGAGAGTATGACATTTATGACGGTGAGGCAGTAACATTTATTCTTAATGGGGAGATGGAGGGTAACGAAGGAAACCTAAGGTTCCGTACTCTTGATTTTGAACAACCTATTGCACCACAAGTGTTAGAAATATTATATCGAGAGCATATCTCGTCGTTGATAGTAGAGGGAGGCACACAACTGTTGAATCATTTCATAGAAGAGAACCTTTGGGATGAGTGCCAAATTGAGCGTGCGCCCCTGTTTTTAGGCAGCGGAGTCAAGGCACCAATGTTAAACGGCACATGGATTGCATCGAACAACGTGGCCGATAATATGATGAGCTATTACAGAAACCACCAATCATAAAAGCATTATAAGTATATTATCACATCTGCTTTATAAGCATATATCATTTATCTTAACCCTATAAATAACGGTCCATGACACTTTTTCTGGACATTATGTTTTACATTTTCACAGGCCTCTATCTCTACACAAGTGCAGTAGTGATAATGGTAGTTTTACTGGAGAATAGAAATCCGGTAAAGACGTTGTCGTGGATAATGTTATTAATCATGGTTCCGATATTTGGTGTTATCATCTATTTGATGTTGGGTCAAGACTTTCGTCGACGCAAAATCATCTCTCGCAATAGTATTCGAGAGATTTCAAAATCTGACCATAGCTGTCCGATGAAACAGTGGGTGAACCATGATTTCACCACCGACCAGTTAAAGCTAATGCGCTTGCTCTATAATAATAGCCAGGCTTACTTATACGAAAATACGAAGGTAGATGTGTTTACAGATGGAGCATCGGCCTTTGAATCGATGTTTGAAGCGCTAGAAGCAGCAAAAGACCATATCCATATAGAGTTTTATATTATTGAGAATGATGAGGTAGGAAACCGCATGCGTGAGTTGCTTATTCGCAAATCGCTTTCCGGAGTTCGTATTCGTGTTATCTACGACTATTTAGGAGGATTAAAACTCAAGCATGTATTTTTAAATTCCATGCGCGATTCCGGTATCTTTATCCAACCATTCTTGCCTGCCGATAGCATGTTGGGATTTAGTAGGATTAACTACCGTAATCACCGCAAAGTTGTGGTGATAGATGGTAAAGTTGGTTTTACCGGTGGTATGAACATTGCCGACAGGTATGTTAAGGGTAATAATTTAGGTTTATGGCGCGATACCTTTGTACGCTTGGAAGGGTCGGGAGTCTTTGGACTACAAAACTGCTTCTTAATAGATTGGAACTTTGTAGATAATAAAATCATTACCGACTCTAAGTATTACCCAAAGCCAAATAATTTTAGAAATAACCATCTACAAATTGTTACATCGGGTCCCGATACCGATTGGGAAACCATTATGCAGGGCATTGTAATGGCAGTGAGCAACGCCACTAAATATGTTTATATTCACACCCCCTATTTTCTACCTCCAGAGAGTTTAATAACTACACTACAAAGTGCCGCATTAAGTGGCATAGATGTTTGTTTGATGATGCCAGAGCGTTCCGATTCTCGTTTAACTCATGCCGCATCGCGTTCATATGTTCAGGGATTGTTGGAGTCGGGTATTCGGGTATTCTTTTATCGTCATAACTTCCTGCATAGTAAAGCAATTGTTATAGACGATGAGTTAGCCATTGTAGGAACGGCCAATATGGATGTACGTAGTTATGAGCAGAACTTTGAGATTTCGGCCTTTATCTATGATAAAAAGACTGCTTTAGCATTAAAACGTTCTTTCCGAAACGACATGAAGTCGTGCAAACTGTTGAATCTCAACTTATGGAAGAGCCGTAAACGTATGGAGAAATTTAAGGAGTCGGTAGCACGTCTCTTTAGTCCAATGCTTTAATTGTAAAACCTATAGCAAAAGTATCTGCTGTTAATTATATAAAATAAGAGGCTACCATGTTTGTGGTAGCCTCTTATTTTATTCTGTATCGAAGTCTGTAAACTTTTTATTTGTATCCTTCTCGTCCTTCAACTCCTCATATTCTACATATTCACCCTCGTCGTCGTCGAAGACTTTGGGTTTAGAGGATTGAGCCTCTGCCGCTTGTTCACTACGATTCTGCACTGTCTTTCGATATTTACGGCCGAAAGCAGCTCTAAATATGCCAATAAAACCTACTACTAAAAAGAGGATGATGATTATTATAAATAATAATATAAAGCCAAAAAAATGTAACATAATGCGTAAAATTAAGAGATATAACGCTTAAAACACCTGATTCTCAGAATACACTCTTTGCTCTAACTGTTTAATTTTCTTCGCACGCTCT
>CAMTOX010000263.1 GCA_947074225.1 uncultured bacterium | reverse complement strand
AAAAGGGTCAGCGAGAGTTAGCATAGAAACAAGCTAGAGCAGAGACCCCCATCCCAAAGGTTGCAATAGCGCCTTTATAACGAGCAAAAATAACCTAGAACGAGGTAAGTAATGAGGTTTGAGGCTTCAAGGCATAGACCTCTTTAAATACTTGCGAGTCTGTAATAATAAGTTTTGGAGCACTACTTAATGCTTCTAAAGTTTGCGAGAGTTCTGTAGTGGTACAACTCACCACAATACATTTATGATCTAATAGGTCGCGAGTGGTTTGTACTTGCGGTAGAATTAATCGTCCTTTTGGCGCTTGAATATCTTGTGGCATTACCAAAAGCACAACATCGCCGGGATTCACCAAGTGACCCACAATAGTCAATTCATCGTCACCTTTTGGTCTATTCTCTTTTATTGCCTCAATAGCCGCCTCAACTCCTACCCTATTTTTTGCACTTACTGCTACCACAGGTTTCTTAAGTTTTGCTTCCAGTTTCGCCTGCAGTGGTTCTACCCCTTGAATGGCATCTATCTTATTAAGTACCACTACCACTGGAATTCCCTTTGCCTCTAAGAACTCTATCCACTCTTGTTCTTCGTCGACAGCACTATCGCTACATACCACCAATGCTATGTCGGTTTTTTCGGCTGCTTTACGTGTTTGCATCACCCTTTTTTCGCCCAATTCACCGCTATCGTCAATACCTGCAGTATCTATAAAGAGACAAGGACCAATACCGTATATCTCCATACTTTTTAGCACCGGGTCGGTAGTGGTTCCCGCAACATCACTCACCACAGCAATATCTTGATTGGTTATGGCATTAATCAACGACGACTTTCCGGCATTACGTTTTCCGAAAATCCCTATATGTAACCTATTGGCATGAGGTGTTTTATTCATCGCTTTCTAAAGTTTTAAAATCTAAAGTCGCGCTCCCCATTGGCTATCGCCTTGAGGTTATCTATAGCACGTTGTCTAATTTTATCGTTATAAACAGTGCGCATCTCCTTTTCAATGAGCCGTTCGCCTTTTGCTTTAGTAGATGGTGCAGCATAATCTTCTAAATACTCCTTCAGAGTCATCAATGCATTGGGATGGCAACAATTTACTATTTGCCCCGACTTTGCCAATGCCATAAAGCGGTCGCCAGTGCGTCCTTCGCGGTAGCAGGCAGTGCAGAAACTTGGCACATACCCTAAATCTATAAGCCATTCCACCACTTGATCTAAGGTACGTGTATCGCTCACATCAAACTGCTCTGTATTCTCTTCGGGCATATCGTTAGCCTCATAACCACCCACACTGGTGCGCGAACCACCACTTAACTGCGACACTCCCAATTCCAACACTTTAGCACGTGTTGCCTGACTCTCGCGTGTAGAGACAATCATACCGGTATAAGGCACCGCAATGCGCAATACAGCCACTATCTTCTCAAAAACCTCGTCGGGAACCACATTGCTAAAAGTCTCGGTATCTATATCGTCGGCCGGACAAATACGTGGTACACTAATGGTGTGCGGTCCACAACCATAAGTAGCCTCTAAATGTTCGGCATGCATGAGCAAACCTATAAAGTCATACCTATATGTATTTAATCCATAAAGCACGCCAATACCTACATCGTCAATACCCCCTTGCATGGCGCGGTCCATAGCTGTGGTGTGATAGGCATAGTCGCTCTTTGGCCCTGTAGGGTGTAACTCTTCATAACTTGGACGGTGATAGGTTTCTTGAAATAAGATATAGGTTCCTATACCGGCATCTTTGAGTTTACGGTAGTTCTCGACCGTTGTAGCAGCAATATTTACATTTACCCGACGTATAGCACCATTCTTATGGTGTATGCCATAAATGGTTTCAATACTTTCCAACAGATATTCCAACGGATTCTTTGTAGGGTGTTCGCCCAACTCTATAGCTAAACGTTTATGCCCCATATCCTGCAAAGCCATCACTTCACGTTTTATCTCACTCTGCGTAAGTTTACGACGACCTATGGTTTTATTCTTAGCATGATATGGACAGTAGGTGCAGCCATTTACGCAGTAGTTGCTTAAGTAGAGAGGTGCAAACATTACAATCCGATTTCCATAAATCTTCTGCTTTATCTTTTTTGCCAACTCACGTATCTGTATATTTAAATCGGGTATATCGCATTCTAAGAGCAATGCTGCTTCTCGGTGCGTTAAACCCTTAGCATCCGAAGCGCGATGCAGCAGCTCACTAATCAACGCACGGTTGCTTTTGTTGTGCTGTGCATAAGCCATGGTCTCCATAATCTCTTCATGATTGATGAACTCCTCTGCTTCGGCCGATGTAATATTATATTTCATTATATCTCTGTTTAATATAAACTATCTCTCTTTAAAAATTCTTTTACCGTTTGGCGTCGCCTCTCTCAGCACTCAACTCATACCCTATCTGCTCCATGCGAGCTTGCAATTTAGCACGACTCTCGGCGGCCTCTTCATTGGTAGCTACCTTATTATCGTATAGAGCATAGTGTGCTCTCAAATCTTTTGGCGATAAATTTGGCATGACCACATTGGCTCCAGCCAAAATACCTTGTTCACGACCAGTAGGTTCAATGGTTGCCATAGAGGTGGTAGAAGGTATATTTGCTTTTGGAAACATGAGTCGGAAGAGCGAGATGAGAAGTAGCGTCATCTCTAGAGACCCTTTTGCCTCATTAGCAAATGGGGTGTCGTGATGGGGTAAGAAAGGACCTATCCCAATCATCTCCGGCTCAAACTGCTCAATATAAAGAATATCTTCTACCAAATGGTCTATTGTCTGTCCTGGAGAACCCACCATGATACCGGTACCGGTTTGAAAACCTATCTCTTTTAAGTCGTTCAAACAACGTAACCTATTCTCAATGGTCATCTTCTTGGGGTGTAACACACCGTAATGTGCAGCATTGTGTGTTTCGTGACGTAATAGGTAACGATTGGCCCCTGCATTGTAGAAACGTTCGTAATCCTCTCGCCCCCACTCACCCATAGAAAGGGTGATGGCGCAATCGGGGAACTCACGACGAATATCTTGAACCACATCGACAATGAAATCGGCACTATAACTGGGGTCTTCACCTCCTTGCAACACAAAGGTTCTGAAATCTAAATCATACCCCCGACGGCAGCAAGCCAATATCTGATCTTTAGTTAAACGAAAACGCTCCACCTTACTATTTCCGGCACGAATGCCACAATAATAACAGTTGTTACGACATACATTAGTAACCTCTATCAAACCACGTGTATAAATTTTATTTCCAAAATGCTCCTCTGCCACAGCTCTTGCTGCTTGCGCCATTTCACGACGCAACTCTTCAGAGTTATTGGCAAGTAACTCGCCATACTCCTGAGCCGACAAACGTCCATTTTGAATCAACTTATTAACTAAATTACACATAATAGTAATGATTTCATATATCGCTACAAAGATAGCAAAAAGAGCTCATATACAAACTATTTTGGACGAACAAGGATGAATGAAAAATGGTAATAAAGGGCTATTTATCACTAAATGCTTACAATTTAAAACTATAACAAAAAGTTCAACACATGGTAGAAAGCTATTTCTCAGGAGTAGATAGGTACTGAAC
>CAMTOX010000262.1 GCA_947074225.1 uncultured bacterium | reverse complement strand
AGTAGAGATGATGGAAACAGTACATATATAAGCAGCATAAACGGAGATACCGTACGGTGAGGAGGAGGTATGGTAAGCGGTTATGGGGGAGTTCATAAGAATGAGGCCACAGGTTCTGTTACTGCTTTCGAACCCGACGATATGAATAAGGGTTTGAATACCAATATGCAGGATATGCTTCAGGGTAAAGTAGCCGGTGTAAATGTTACTACAGCAGGTGGTACTCCTGGTGGTGGTGCTACCATTCGTATTCGTGGCGGTTCTTCGCTCTCAGCAAGTAATGATCCATTAATAGTTATTGATGGTTTAGCAATGGATAACAATGGTATTCAAGGTGTATCCAATCCGTTGGCTATGGTAAATCCTAATGACATTGAGTCAATGACCATTTTAAAAGATGCTTCGGCAACTGCTATTTATGGTTCACGTGCTTCTAATGGTGTAATCATCATTACTACTAAAAAAGGTGCTCAAGGGTCTAAACCTAAGTTCTATTACGATGGTAACGTATCTATAGGTACTTTAACCAAACGTCTGGAGACTCTTACTGCCGACGAAATAAGACAATATGCTAAGGATTTGAATCACTCTGCAAAACGTCAATCTTACCTTGGTAGTGCCAATACCGATTGGCAAGATCAAATATACCAAATGGCTATAGGTACAGACCATAACTTCAATGTATCGGGTGGTACTCGCCGTATGCCTTATCGTGTGTCGATGGGTTATACCTTCCAAGATGGTACTATTAAAACTTCAAATATGCAACGTGCCACTGTGTCGGCAAACGTTAGCCCTACATTCCTTGACTCACATTTAACTTTCAATGTAAATGTAAAGGGTATGTATATTTATAATCGCTTCGCCGATGGTGGTGTAGTAGGTGCAGCTTTAAGTATGGACCCTACTTTGCCAGTATACGATAATGAATCTACAGCTTACGATTCTCAACTTCTTTTTGGTGGATATTATCAACAAGGTATTAAGGATGCCTTATATGGTGACCCTGTTTGGAACAAAACAGTAAACCAACAAACTACTGCAAACCCAGTATCTACTTTAATGGCTTCTAACGATCGTTCAAATGCAGGCGTATTCTTAGGTAACATTGAAGGTGATTATAAAATTCATGGATTTGAAGAATTACGTCTTCACGCAAACTTTGGTGCCGACTATAGTTATGGTAAACAGATGACTACTGTAGCTCCATGGTCGTATGGTAACCATTATTATGGCTGGGATGGTTGGAGCGATAAGATGAAATATAACTTGTCTTTCAATGCTTTTATCCAATATCAGAAAGAGTTTAAAAATGATCAGAAGTTTGATGTGATGGTAGGTTACGAATGGCAACATTTCTATAACAACTATCAGAGTCAAGGAAGTGGATTCTATCAAGAAACAAATCCATTATATACTACTACCGATTCACGTTTTCCAAATAGTATCTATAACTTCAAATCGGCGTCAGAGAACTATTTAGTGTCGTTCTTTGGTCGTGCAAACTACATTGCTTTAGATCGCTATATGGTTACTGCAACTTTACGCGGTGATGGTAGTTCACGTTTCGCACCCGGTCATCGTTGGGGCTTATTCCCATCGGTTGCTTTAGGATGGAAAATGAAAGAGGAAGCTTGGTTACGCGATGTATATTGGTTGTCGGACTTAAAAATCCGTTTAGGTTATGGTATTACCGGACAACAAGACATTAACCAAGGTGATTATCCTTATTTACCTACTTATATTGTAAACCAAGATCATGCTTATTATCCAGCTATTTTAGATCCAGATGGTAATCCTTATATTATTTATCGTCCAGATGCTTATAATACAGAGTTGACATGGGAAAAGACCACAACTTATAATGCAGGTATTGATTTCGGTTTCTTGCAAAACCGTATTAATGGTTCTGTAGACTATTACTACCGTTCAACAACCGACCTTATTAACGTAGTAGACGTGCCTGCAGGTACAAACTTTAAAAATCGTGTTGTTTCGAATGTTGGTTCATTATACAACCAAGGTGTAGAGTTAGCTATTAATGCTATTGCTATTGATAATAAACGTTTGAAATGGACCATTCAATTAAATGGTGCTTGGAACGAGAATAAAATTACTGAGTTAACTACAGGCGATAATGAAGATTATTACATTCAAGTAGGTGGTATCTCTTCAGGTACCGGTAACTATATTCAAGCACATAAAGTAGGATATGCCGCAAGCTCTTTCTATGTATATGAAACCAAGAAAGACGAACTTGGCAACTATTATACTGTAGACCGCAATGAAGATGGTAAGATTGATGCAGATGATAAATATATGTATAAGAATCCAGCTGCCGATATTACTTTAGGTTTGAGCAGTAAATGGCAATTCTATAACTTCGACTTAAGTTTCTCACTACGCGCAAGCTTTGGAAATTATGTTTACAATGACGTATTGGCAAGTAACCTACAATGGGTAGATAATGTATATTCTGATCAAAATGGTGGATACCATGGTCTTTTACGCAACTGTTATAACATGCGCTGGGTAGATGGTTTTACTGCTACAGGCGATTGGTATACTTCTGATATGTTTGTTGAAAATGCTTCATTCTTACGTTGCGATAATATCACATTAGGTTATACGTTCAACAAACCTAAAATCAATGCTCGTATATTTGCTACTGTACAAAATCCATTCGTAATTAGTAATTATAAAGGATTAGACCCTGAAGTATTTGGTGGTATAGATAACAATATATACCCACGTTGTATGACTACTTTAGTAGGAGTAAGCTTGCAGTTTTAATGTTATAAAAATTAGGAGAATTAAAGATGAAAAAAGTATTTAATAATATAGTATGCGGCGTTATTCTACTATTTGGATTGACAGCATGTGTACACGATTTAAATGTTACACCTATTGACCCAAGTGTAAACATGGAGGTGAATCAGGATGCATTATTCAATAAGATTTATGCTACATTAGCTCTTACCGGACAATCAGGTCCTGATGGTAATGGTGATGTAGATGGTATTGACGAAGGAACTTCGGCTTTCTATCGTATGATATTTGAGTTGAACGAATTCCCTGCCGATGGTGGCTTCTGGAACTGGTACGACGGCGACCCTGGTATTAATGAATTGTATAACTTGACATGGAAGTCGACTAATGACTTGGTAACAGGTTTATACTACCGTTTATATTTCGACATTACACTATGTAATCACTTCTTGGAGCTATTCTCAGATGCTACCGACGATAAGACCAAAACACAAGTGGCAGAAGTACGTTTAATCCGTGCAATGAACTACTACTATCTATTAGATATGTTCCAAGATGTTCCTTTTGCAGAACGTGTAACTACAGAGAAACCTAAACAAATTACACGTGCAGAGTTATATAATTGGTTGGAAACAGAACTTTTGGAATTAGAAAACTTACTTCCACCAAGTAAATTGTCTGAATACCGTATGGATGTTGTAGCAGCACAATTCCTTTTAATGCGTGTTTATTTGAACTCTGAAGTCTATATTAATGAGGCAAAATATAATGAAGCAGCCGAGTATGCACATAAAGTAATTAGTTCAAACTATAAATTGTCTCCTAAATACAATGAGATGTTTATGGGCGACAACC
>CAMTOX010000261.1 GCA_947074225.1 uncultured bacterium | reverse complement strand
AGATCTACACTAGAGCCTACACTCTTTCCCTACACGACGCTCTTCCGATCTAGGAGAAAGTTGAGATGTATGAAAATGATTATTACAATGGAAAATTTGAGAGCAATATAAGATTACAAACCGGCGAGCGATGTAAATTTATGGCCGAAGGCGATAACTTAACGCCTATATGGAGTGAGGTATCGCTTATACAAAAATCGAACTTTGAAATTTTAAGCTATACCACCGATGGATTAACCGGAAAAATAAAACTTCGTATACACGATCCGGAAGAAGAAGATATGTGCTACCGATTATTTGTTAACTCCTATTTTTATACCGATAGAGAACATGGAAGAAATTATGAGAGTTCTTCAGAATTTACTAGTAAGGACAAGCTTTTAAATAGGTCGGAGGATATGTACGATAGCTATATCACAGACTATTTTGACGACGAATATTTTCACGGTAGAAGTTACGATCTGGAACTCACCATTGAATATCCTTATGCATCATATTATTATGGTGAAATAGACAAATCGTGGGAGAGTGATCCTGAGAATCGTAAAACATTATTCTCTTTAGAGGTAAATCTACAATCGTTATCCAGAGAACTCTATCTATATTATTGCACTTTTGATGCTGCTATGGAAAATGCATTTAACATGTTTAGTGAACCTATTCAAATTTACACCAATGTGAATGAAGGTATTGGATGCATTGGAGTTGTAAACAACAACAATAAGATACTCTATCGCGATAATGTTATTTGGGAGGAGTACAACAATCGGAGTTATTTGGCTCCAAAGAACCATCATAGATCTTATTAATTAACATATTAGTAGAAGTTTCTTTCTTTTGAAAAAGGGAATTTTATATACAAATGAATCGGTTAAAGCAGCATTGTATTGAAATTAAAATTAATATCTTCTATTGAATTAATTTTTTTATACTCATTTATAGAGAGTTTTCACTTAAAAGCACTCTTATATAGCTACCTTTTTTGTACCTTTGTTTTATAAAATATGAGCCGTTTCTACGGCTCCAGATTTCTTAAGTAAAACTTTTGTAATTAATAATATGACCGCCAAAAAGAAACAAAACAAGACCGAACGTAAAACCAAGCTACGCTTTTTAGGGTGGTATTGGGGCCTTTTTACCCTAGCCTTCTTACTTTTAGTAATGGTATTTGTAGCTATTTCCAAGGGATGGATAGGTTATATGCCTCCCATTGAGGAGTTGCAAAATCCAAAGAATAAATTTGCTACCGAGATATATAGTTCAGACAATCAATTAATCGGAACTTTTTACACGGCTAAAGATAACCGTGTTAATGTTACTTACGAGGAGTTATCGCCTAACCTGGTAAATGCACTTGTAGCAACTGAAGATGAGCGTTTCTACAAACACTCTGGTGTTGATGCTGAGGCTCTGATGCGTGTATTGGTAAAACGTGTTATTTTGATGCAGAAAGGTGCTGGTGGTGGTAGTACTATCACACAACAGTTGGCCAAGCTACTTTATGCCCCTCCAGCAAACAACATAATGCAACGTGCGTTACAGAAACCTATTGAATGGGTAATCTCTGCACAGTTAGAGCGTCTTTATACAAAAGAGGAGATTCTTACAATGTACCTAAATAAGTTCGACTTTTTGAATAATGCTGTAGGTATTAAAACTGCTTCGAACGTTTACTTTGGCACTACTCCCGATAAATTAAAAGTTGAACAAGCAGCAATGCTTGTGGGAATGTGTAAGAACCCGTCTCTTTATAATCCGAATTCAAACCGTCGGAAAGAGAGTGCATTAAATCGTCGTAATGTAGTGTTAAATCAGATGCAAAAAGCAAACTATTTAACTATTGAAGAGTGCGATTCTTTAAAAGCATTACCATTAGAGTTAGACTTTCACCGTGTAGACCATAAATTAGGTGCTGCTCCATATTTCCGTGAATACCTACGTATGATGTTACTTGCTAAAGAACCCAAACGTAGTAACTATGCTCAATGGCAATTAACTCCAAATGGTAAATACCATTTAGATTCATTAGAATGGGCAAACAATCCACTTTATGGTTTCATTGAGAAAAATCCAAAGCCAGATGGTTCAAAATATAACCTATATAATGATGGCTTAAAGATCTATACTACTATTGATTCTCGCATGCAACGCTATGCCGAAGAGTCGGTCGAGGCACATATGAAAGAGCTACAAGCTACTTTCCATAAGAGCATAAAAGGTAAGAAGAAGGCTCCATTTGCAAGCAATACTAGCGAAGCCGATATGGAACGTATTATTAAACAATCTATGCGTAACACCGATAGGTATCGGGGCTTGAAGAAGGCACATGCTAGTGATGCAGAGATTGAAGAGGCTTTCAATACTCCTGTAGAGATGGAGGTATTCTCATATAATGGTACTATAGACACAGTCATGACACCATTAGATTCTATTTTATATCACAAGGCATATGCCCGTGTTGGTTTTATGAGTATGGATCCGGCAAGTGGTCATGTAAAAGCGTATGTTGGTGGTCCGGACTTTACCTATTTCCAGTACGATATGGTAAATGTAGGTCGACGTCAGGTAGGATCTACTGTTAAACCCTTTTTGTATACACTTGCTATGAGTGAGGGTTACTATCCTTGTAATACCACAGTAAACCAACCTATTACTTTGCACGATAAGTTAGGACGTGAATTCACACCACGTAACGCCTCTAAAGCACGCGTAGGAGAAACAGTAACCTTACGTTGGGGTCTACAAACCTCGAACAACTGGATTACTGCCTACCTAATGAGCCTGTTCACTCCGGAACAGATGGTTAATTTGATGCGTTCGTTTGGAGTAAAAGGTTATTTAGAACCTGTTGTAGCTTTATGTCTTGGCCCATCGGAGATTAGTGTTGCCGAAATGGTTGGTGCCTATACTGTATTCCCTAACAAAGGAATACGTGTTGAACCAATTTATGTTACACATATAGAAAACAATATGGGTAACCGCATAGCCGATTTTATTCCAAAAACAGAAGAGGTTATAGACGAAGAGACCAGCTATAAAATGGTACATATGCTTTCGGCAGTTATGGATGGGGGTACTGGTGTACGTGTTCGCTATAAATATGGTGTTAATGCTCCTGCGGGAGGTAAAACTGGAACTACTCAAGAGAACTCCGATGGATGGTTTATTGGCTTCACCCCTACTCTAGTGAATGGCGTTTGGGTAGGCTGGGAAGATCGCACAGTTCACTTTAGCAATATGGCCGATGGTCAGGGTGCAAGCATGGCACTACCTATATGGGCTTTATACATGGATAAAGTTCTTAAAGATAAGTCGCTAGGGTACGACCCTAACCAAGGGTTTAACTTACCTGAGACTTTTAATCCTAATGCAGGTTGCCAATAACTATTGAATAATCATATCATGTAGCGGCACTCTGATTTAAACAGAGTGCCGCTCATGTATAAATAAGTAGAAAAAGGATTATATATGATTGATAATAACCTATTTCAAAATCGCAAAGTAGCTTTTCATACCTTAGGATGCAAATTAAACTTTGCTGAAAGTTCTGCTCTTGGTCGCATGCTTTTGGAGAATGGTTTCCAACGTTGTAAGATGGGAGAAGTGGCAGATATTGTCATTATCAATA
>CAMTOX010000260.1 GCA_947074225.1 uncultured bacterium | reverse complement strand
TCAGTTTAGCAAACTGGTGGTTTCAGCCACTCACCCAAACTTCCTTTCAAGTGGTACAAAGATAATAGCTTTTTCTGAACTGTGAAAATTTTTCTGTACGTTTTTTCAAAAAAGTATTGATTATCTTTACACACAAATATTTACATAATGAGATTTTAAATTGGAACCTATGAGCAACTTTTTTAGTGGATGGATTAAATGGCTGATATTAAGTTTTTTGTTGATTTTACTCGTTTTAGGCGGTGTAGCGCTCTATTTCTTCAAACAATACACAAAACCACTTATTTTGTCAGAAAATGGAGAATATTGCGAAGTTTTTATCTATCCAAACGATGAATTTGAGCAACTGAAAAGTGCTTTAATAGCGAATGGTTGCATAGCAAATGGTAATCTTTTGGACTCTTATGTTGAAAAAAGAGGTGTGAAAGGTTCTTTTAAACCCGGTTATTATCGGTTTGAGTTGGGTTCATCGGTACATCAGGTAGTACGCAAGGTGAGCTCCGGTAACCAAACACCGGTAAAACTTACCTTCAATAATATTCGTTTGCCTGAACAATTGGCACAACGTATATCGCAGCAATTGATGGTCGACTCTATGACTATCGATAGTTTATTGAGGGATGAAGTCTTTCTTGCTACATACAGGATGTCGCCGGAAACAGTTTTAGCTATGTTCATTCCTAATACCTATGAGGTCTATTGGACCATGAGTGGTGAGAAACTTTTTGAACGTATGCAACGCGAATATCAGAAGTTTTGGAATGAAGAGCGTTTATCTAAAGCGAAAGCCATGGGTTTAACACCCATAGAGGTATCTATATTGGCATCGATAGTGGAGGAGGAGAGTAATAAGAATTTTGAGAAACCTACTATTGCCGGTCTCTATATGAACCGTTTGAAGCGTGGCATTCCTTTACAGTCGGATCCTACCGTGCGTTATGCGGTAGGCGATTTTGGGCTGCACCGTATTTTGTATAAGCATTTAGAGGTAGAGTCGCCTTATAACACCTATAAATATGCCGGATTACCTCCCGGGCCTATTGCCATGCCAACTATTGTAGGTTTAGATGCAGTATTAAATCATGAAAAACATAACTATATCTATATGTGCGCTAAAGAGAGTTTAAATGGCGAGCACAATTTTGCGGTTACCTTGGCCGAACATAACCGTAATGCATCAAAATATCATGTTGCTTTACGTGAATGGGAACGAAAAAACCGTAAGAGATAAGTATAATTTTAATCTTCTTAAATCTTTCTTTAGTAGCATATTGTTTAGAGCCTAAATTTGTTGATATAATATTATAAACTCTATTTTTATCTTCATAAAAATTGATGTACATTTGTTGCGTAATTCAGTATTGCTTATTCATAGGGTAAAAAATAAAAGATTATGGAAAGAAAGCTTACAATAGCTTTGGTGGCACATGACCATCGTAAAGCTGATATGGTAGAATGGGTGTTGTTTAACGCCGAGTTTTTAACCGAACACCATTTAGTATGTACTGGTACCACCGGCAGTATGATTCGTGATGCTCTTGCAAAGGAAGGTTATGAAGCCGATGTAGAGTGTATGAACTCCGGTCCTTTAGGGGGCGATGCAGAGATAGCTGCTTTGGTGGTTCGTAAACAAGTAGACTTAGCAGTCTTTTTAATAGACGATTTAAATCCTCAGCCTCATGAGGCCGATATACAGATGTTATTGCGTCAATGCCGTGTTCACAATGTGCCCATTGCTTGTAACCGCTATAGTGCCGATTTAATGATAACAAGTACATTGTGGAACGATTCAGAGTATACGCCTTCTGAACCAAAATATGTCTATTATCAACGTTAATAGCAATTGCAGTCATCCAAGAAAGAGTTTAACCTTAATAACCTAAAAACATAAAAAAGTATTATGAAAGTTTTAGTAGCAACCGAGAAGCCATTTGCAAAAGCAGCAATAGATGGCATTCGTTCTATCGTTGAAGGGGCAGGAGCAACCTTAGCCCTTTTAGAGAAGTATGATAATGTAGAAGCATTGTATGCGGCTGTTGCCGATGCCGATGCATTAATTGTGCGTTCAGACAAAGTAACCAAAGAGGTTATTGCTCACGCCAAACAGTTGAAAGTAGTAGTACGTGCTGGTGCAGGTTACGATAACTTAGATCTAGCCGCTTGCACAGAACGTGGTATCATTGCTATGAATACTCCAGGACAGAACTCTAATGCAGTAGCCGAATTGGCTTTGGGCATGATGGTGTTTATGGCACGTAATGAGTTCCATGCCGGAACAGGTTCAGAGTTGAAAGGAAAGACTCTTGGTATTCACGCATATGGTAATGTGGGTCGTTTGGTAGCAAATATTGCTAAAGGATTCGGCATGCATATCATTGCTTTCGACCCTTTTGTAACAGCTGAGAAGATGGCTGAGGAAGGGGTTGAAGCTGTAGCTACAGTTGAAGAGTTGTACTCAAAATCGAACTATGTTTCTTTGCATATTCCAGCAACAGAGCAAACTAAGAAATCTATCAATTACGATTTGTTGAATCGTATGCCTAAGGGTGGATGTTTAGTAAACACTGCACGTAAAGAGGTGATTCATGAAGAAGATATGGTACGCTTGTTAACCGATCGTGAAGATCTTAAGTATGTAACAGATATAGCTGCAGGTAACCAAGCAGAATTGAATGAGAAATTTGGTTTGCGTGTCTTTGCAACACCTAAGAAGATGGGTGCCGAAACTGCCGAAGCAAATATTAATGCAGGATTAGCAGCAGCAACACAATCTATCGGATATTTGAAAGATGGTATTGATAAATTCCGTGTGAATTAATTAATGCAACTATAAAAGCCATAAGGGCAAGTGAAGTTTTCAACTTTACTTGCCCTTTCTTTGTTTAGATTTGATGCTAGTAATACCATTATTTGTTTTTTAAAAGGTGTTTGTGAATAGAATTCTTTCGAGATATGTTTCATTCTATAGAATGAATCATAGAGGTGTTATGTTATTTTCAATAGTTTATTTTATTGAAAAAGAGTTATTTGTATCTTACTCTTTGCTTTTTTGTTCACTTTTTTGAGTTCTCCAATTTAATTTAATTGTAATGGCATTTGATTTGCAGAATGTAGAATGTGTTTATGAATATATTATTAATGTAATAAACAAAAGTTTATACGATTATGAAAAAAGCATTTTACTTAGTATTAGTTCTGTTCTTTGCATTTGTATCATGCAATGATGATGATAATGATATTACTGTAGGTTATACTGACTTACCAAGTGCTGCACAAACTTTCTTGGAGACTCATTTTAGTGGTGTCCAAATATCTTATATTTTGAAAGAGCGTGATGGATCTAAGATAGAGTACTTAGTGAGTTTTGTAACTGGTGGTTATGTAGAGTTTGAAAGTAATGGGACCTGGGAAAAAGTATCGTGCTATAATACAGGTGTTCCAGACTCTGTAATACCAACAAAGATTTTAGATTATTTCAAAACAAACTATCCATCCAATAAGATTGTTGAGATAGAGCAGACAAATACACGTTATAGCGTAGATTTGAATAATGGTTTTGAATTTCTATTTGATAAATCGGGCAACCTAATTGAAATTGATTATAATTAAAAAAGGAGGATTATTTTATGAAAAAACT
>CAMTOX010000259.1 GCA_947074225.1 uncultured bacterium | reverse complement strand
ACCCAATAAACTTTGAACATAATAGGGCATCATCTGGTCCGGAGCAGAAGGTAATGCAATGCCACTCTCTTGAGCATGTGTCATGAAAAGTACACCTAAGGACAGCAATATAAAGTTTACCGGAATAAATGCTATGCCATAAGAGAGCATATTGGCTTGCGATTGTTTGAGAGTTTTACAACTCAAATTCTTTTGCATCATATCTTGATCCAACCCCGTCATTACTATCACAATGAAGATGCCGCTGAGAAACTGTTTCATAAAATGCTGGGGCGATTGCCAATCATTCCACTCGAAGGTTTGGCTTAGAGGCGATTGCCATATTGTTTCAAGTGCCTCCACACCCGATAAGTTCATCAGCTTAATGGTTTGAATCAGTATCATAATAACAGCTACCAGCAATAAGAATGTTTGCAGTGCATCGGTCCAGATAATTGTTTTTATACCACCACGTTGAGTATAGAGCCAAATTACTGCTACACAAAATATAACCGTTATCTCAAAAGGTATATTCCAATGATTTAAAATAAAGGTTTGAAGCACCACCACAGCAATAAAAAGTTTAGAGGCAGAACTTACCATTTTTGCTACAATAAAACACCAAGAGCCGGTATGGCGTGCTGTGGTACCAAAACGGTTGTTTAGATAGCCATATATAGAAGTGAGATTAAGTTTATAATAGAGAGGTAATAAGAGGTAGGCAATAACCACATACCCTATAGCAAAACCTAATACCATTTGCATATAGCTAAAAGCCGAATGGCTCACCATGCCCGGTACGGAGACTACAGAAATTCCCGATACAGAGGCGCCAATCATACCAAAGGCTACAATGTACCATGGCGATTGCCGATTGCCAATAAAAAAGGCACTATTGCTTTGGCTCTTTCGTCCGGTAATAACGGAGATTAAGAAGAGCAGTAATAGGTAACCGATAACAATAAAAAGCAGTATAATTGGCGACATAATGGTGTATTAATACTAAAATTCAGTGAAGTTATTTTTTATCTCTTTTAAGCGTTCGCGCAATTTGGCATAACCGGCACGTTGTAAAGGCGAGCTTTTAAACAACTGCTTAAAATCGCTCCTTGAGAAATGTTCCCAGTTGTAGTGTAGCAGAAAAGAGTCGCTCTTTAATAGTTCGCTATTGCCATTAGGCGCCTTTTTATTCCATGGACAAACATCTAAACAGTTGTCGCAACCAAAGAGTCGGTTTTTTAAATAGGGTTTAAACTTACTATTTATCTCACCGCGATGTTCAATGGTAAGATATGAAAGGCATTGTGAGGCATTAAAATTATTTGCTCCTATTAAAGCTTTAGTAGGGCAGTGTTCAATACAAGCATTGCAGTTGCCACAGCTTTGTTGCAAAGGGGTGTCGGGCGGGAGTTCTAAGGTTATTGGTAAAGCACCAATAAAGGTGTAGCTACCCAGTTTGGGATGAATAAGCATGTTATTCTTTCCTATAAATCCTAACCCTGCCCTCACTGCCCAAGCGCGCTCCATAATAGGTGCCGAGTCTACAAAGGCTCGACCTTGAACATCAGGAATCTCTTTTTGCAGAAAATGTAATAACAGTTCCAGTTTCTCACGCATAACATAGTGATAGTCTAACCCGTAGGCGTATTTAGCCACTTGTGGCGCATGGGTATCTTGTAGCTGTTCAGGTTTGTAATTTATCAACACCATAATGAGCGATTTACAGCCAGGCAATAACTCCTCAGGGTTTGCTCGTAAGTTCAGATGTCTTTCTAAAAAATGCATCTCACCATGCCTTCCCGCAGCTATCCACTGTTGCAGTTGTTGTGTCTCTAAATGTAGAGGTTGCGCTTTGGCAATGCCGCAGGCATCAAACCCTAAACGTAAAGCTTCGGCTTTTATCTTTTTTGCGAGCGGCATAAGTGACATTATTACATGAGTTTAGATACTGCAGCACTCAACTCATTATAACTTGGACGTGCCACAATATCGCCTTCGCGATTTATTAAAAAGAGGGCTGGGAAATCGTATAAATTATAGGCCGAGATATAGGTAGATTGTATGGTGTTAGCATCTCTCACGCAAATCCATGGTAAACCGAGAGTCTGTTCCATCCAAAAAAGTTTATTTGGATCTAAGCTTACCTGATAAATCTCAAACCCTTTGGCATGATATTCATTATAGAGTTCGCGCAATAATAAGATATGAGCCGGCGACTCCTCGCGTGCAAAGAGGGTGAAATCTACCAATACCACTTTGCCTTTTAATGATGATAGTGAAACAATATCTCCGGCACGGTTTGGTAATGAAATATCAATCATTCCGGTAACCTCAGGTTCAAACTCTATTTCGGTAGAGTTATTACTCTTGCGTTGGTGTGCCATGGCAAGTAGGGTAGTCTCTTTGAGCTGCTTACTGCGGTAATATTCAGGGTACCGTAGGTCGAAAGCCGTTGCAGTAGCATTCCAAAAAGGAAGTTCATCCTTCTTCTCGGGCGATAGTAAATAGTATCCACCAATGGTTTGGTATACTGCATAATAGGCAGCTAAGGAGTGGGTGTTTGTTAACACAATCTCTTTGGCCAAATGGCGGTGATTATTTATAGCCTCCAGAATTTCTACTTCGGTTAAAGTGTCGGATGGCGATTGAAGCGCACGAGCCGAAGCACGTAACTGACGAATATGTTCTGTTGCAGGAGAGTTTGTAACGGTGAACTGAGTAGCAAAATTGTCGCTATTACCAGAGATGGTAATAGTTTCGATAGAGTCAATAGCAAAGATTAAGGCCTCGCCACCCAAACGTAACCGATAGAGATCGGGGTATTCTGGCGCTACAGATGTGAACGAGAAATCGCCATTAGGCGATATCTTTACAGAGTCTAAGGTCACAATGTCATTTTGTGATAATTGTTCCAAATAGAGCATCGAGTTGGCCCCACCATCTATGGTTCCTTCAACTTTAAATTTTGAGTTCGAACAACTGGCGCACACCAATAAGGTTAATGCAAATAGAAATGCTTGTTTCATAAATAGAATGTATGTGTCAAAAAGTTTTTATTTCCAAGATTTATAAGGGTTCTTAAATAGCATGGCATTATAGTAGCGACTATCGGCAGTTACCTCAGTGCCAATGAACGAGGGTAGTTCAAAGATTTCATCCTCTTTCTCCAACTCTATTTCAGCTACCACAAGTCCATCATTGTCTCCATGAAATGCGTCGACCTCCCAAGTATGCCCTTTGAACTCTAATACATAGCGTGTCTTGTCAATAATAGGCTGTTGACACACACAGCAGAGCATTTGCTCGGCATCGGCCACAGGAATGGTATATTCAAACTCATTGCGTGCGAAACCAATGGTGGCATTTTTAATGGTGAGAAATGCTTTATCTTCTTTAATACGTACCCTCACTACACGATCCTTCTCAGAACAGATATAACCTTGTTTAATGCGATATGGTTTCCCTAATGCTTTATAAGCATCGGAGGTGACTAAAAATTTGCGTTCTATCTCTATGGCCATAATAAAAATTCAGATTGTGTTTTTAACTTTACAAAGATAACCTTTTTTCTTAAGTGCGCTCTTAAAAAATGTTCTCTATACTATTAGATCGGAAGAGCACACGTCTGAACTCCAGCCACATTCAGAAATCTCGTATGC
>CAMTOX010000258.1 GCA_947074225.1 uncultured bacterium | reverse complement strand
CGAGATTTCTGAATGTGACTGGAGTTCAGACGTGTGCTCTTCCGATCTTGCCTATACAGTATGCTCTCACCTATCCGGAAAGATTACAGGCTAACTTTGAACGTCTAGATTTTTCTAAACTAAATTCGCTTACTTTTGAACAACCAGATACACTCCGTTTCCGAAATTTGGAACTCGCCTTTGAGGCTATGCGTCGTGCTGGTAATGTACCTTGTATTCTCAACGCTGCTAATGAAATAGTAGTTGCAGCATTCTTAAAAGGTAAAGTAGGATTCTTAGAGATGAGCGATATTATGGAACAGGTTATTGAGAAAATACCATATATAGCACAACCTAGTTACGATGACTATGTATTGTGCAATCAAGAAACACGATTATTAACCTCTCAACTTATTAAAACAAGTAAATAAGAAATAAGTCTTGACGACGCGAAGTCGTTAAGGAGAGAATAATAGTTCTCTTAAAGCGAAAAAGATTATACAATTTTTATGGAGACATTTTTAATTAAAGCAGCACAATTGATACTTAGTTTATCTTTATTGGTGTTTGTACATGAGTTAGGTCATTTTGGATTTGCTCGGTTATTTAAAGTACGCGTAGATAAATTTTATCTTTTCTTCAACCCATCTTTTTCAATAGTACGTTTTAAAAAGTTCAATGGCAAGTTTCATTTTAAATGGTTTGCTAAGAACTTAGAGCAACATGTAATTCAGAAAGTAGATAGTTTTGGAATACCATGTGTAGACAAAAAAGGTAAACCGGTGATGGTACCTGCGCCAATAGATCAACTTAGCGATGACGATTGGCGTAAACACCCAGAGCATACAGAATGGGGCCTAGGATGGTTACCTCTTGGTGGCTATTGTAAAATTGCCGGCATGGTCGATGAGTCTATGGACACAGAGAGCATGAACGAAAAGGCAGAACCTTGGGAGTACCGTTCACGTCCAGCATGGCAAAGACTGCTCATTATTATTGGCGGTGTATTGATGAATTTCATTACTGCAATTGTAATCTATGCCGTAATGCTTTTCACTTGGGGCGAAGAGTATTTACCGGTTAAGAATGCTTACTTAGGATACGACTATTGCCAAACAGCATTAAATAATGGATTCCAAAATGGCGACCTTGTCATAAGCGTAAACAACGAACCTATAGAAACCGAACAAGAACTATTAAGCAAAATAGTGATTGAAGGAAAACAGAATGTTCTGGTAAACAGAAATGGAAAGGACACTTTAATAGTGATGCCTAAAGATTTTGGCGAACAGATGTTGAATGCCGAAGAGAAAGGTATGGTGAGACTACGCGTGCCATTTGTAATAGATTTAGTATCGGAGAATAGTCCGGCAGAAATCGTAGGCATTCAAAAAGGCGATAGCATTGTAATGATAAACAGCAAAGCAACACCAGCCTATAGCGATGTGGTTGAAGAGTTTACTAACTTTAAAGGCGAAACTATCTTATTGGGCTACTATCGTAATGGCGAACTCATGCAAGATAGCATTCAACTAACTACCGATGGTAAATTAGGCATTCAGATTAAACAACCTTACTCATACTTTGAAACAGAACGTAATGAATATGGTTTCTTTAGTGCTATACCTGCTGGGTTAAACAAAGGCGTAAATACTTTGAGTGGCTATATAAAACAGTTCCGTTTGGTATTTACTAAAGCCGGAGCACAAAGCATTGGAGGTTTTGGTTCTATAGGTAATCTCTTCCCATCGCAATGGAATTGGTACACCTTCTGGAGCATGACAGCATTCTTGTCTATCATTTTGGCATTTATGAATATATTACCTATTCCAGTGTTAGATGGTGGTTATGTACTCTTCTTAATCTATGAAATGATTACCAGAAGAAAGCCAAGCGATAAATTCATGGAGATATCACTAAACATTGGTATGCTTTTATTGTTGGCACTACTCATCTTTGCTAACGGTAATGACGTATTACGATTGTTCAGATAAATAAATTCACATGCATATAATATATAAACCTGCCAAGAAACTCTTGACAGGTTTATGTGTTATAATGAAGCACTAAAAACTATGGTATATTTACAAGTAGAGAACCTGACAAAGTCCTATGGCGACCGCTTACTCTTTGAGAATATCTCTTTTGGGATTGAAGAGGGTCAGCGTGTGGCACTGATAGCACAAAATGGTACAGGCAAAACCACTCTAATGCGCATCTTAATGGGCGAAGAGGATCAGGACTCCGGCACGGTTATTTATCGCAAAGACCTACGTGTAGGCTTCTTGCCTCAAGAACCGAACTACAATTCTGAGATGACCGTATCTGAAGCTTGCTTTGCCTCGGATAACGACGTGGTACGTGCAATAGCCAAATACGAGGCATTAGTTGAGTATCACCAAAACGATGTACACTATGACCAGAAATTACAAGAGGCCATGGCAGAGATGGATAGACTCCATGCATGGGACTTTGAGGTACGCATTAAACAGATATTAGGAAAGCTAAATATACACGATTTAGAACAGAAAGTGGGCGCACTTAGTGGCGGACAACAAAAACGTTTAGCTCTGGCAAATGTGCTCATCACCCAACCCGACCTACTGCTACTAGACGAGCCAACAAACCATCTGGACCTAGAAATGGTAGAATGGCTTGAACAGATGCTCACACACTCCAAGATGACACTGCTGATGATAACTCACGACCGTTACTTCTTGGATAATGTGTGTAATGATATTATAGAGATAGATCAACATCAGCTATTCCACTATAGAGGTAACTATAGCTACTATTTGGACAAGCGTGAAGCACGCTTGGAGAATATGCGAGCTGAGAATGCTAAAGCGCAAAACCTATACAAAAAAGAGTTAGAGTGGATGCGTCGTCAACCACAAGCACGTGCTACTAAAGCACAAAGTCGCATAGATGCCTTCTACGAAATTGAAGAACGTGCTAAGAAACGTATTGCCGACAAGAATATCTCGCTTGGAGTAAAATCAGCTTACATAGGTTCTAAAATATTCGAAGCACAATATATTTCTAAGGCTTATGGCGACTACAAGCTATTAGACAACTTTTATTATAACTTCTCACGCTACGAGAAACTAGGAATAGTAGGGAAAAATGGCACTGGAAAGTCTACCTTCTTAAAGATGCTAATGGGAGAGATAGAACCCGATAGTGGTAAATTCGACGTAGGAGAGACCGTGAAGTTTGCATACTATAGTCAATCGGGAATGCAATTCAATGAAGGCATGAAGGTAATTGATGCCGTAAGAAACATTGCCGAAGAGATAGACTTAGGCGGAGGACGTAAGCTAAGTGCCTCACAATTCCTAACACACTTTCTATTTCCACCCGAAAAACAGCATGACTATATTGCTAAATTAAGTGGAGGAGAGAAGCGTAGACTATACCTATGCACAGTGTTGATTATGAATCCTAACTTCTTAATCTTAGACGAACCTACGAACGACCTTGATATAGCAACACTAAATATCTTAGAAGATTATCTTATCAACTTTAAAGGTTGTGTCATTGTGGTAAGTCACGACCGTTTCTTTATGGATAAGGTAATTGACCATTTATTAGTATTCCAAGGAGACTGTAAGATAAGATCGGAAGAGCACACGTCTGAACTCCAGTCCCATTCAGAAATATCGTATGCC
>CAMTOX010000257.1 GCA_947074225.1 uncultured bacterium | reverse complement strand
ACGAGATTTCTGAATGTGACTGGAGTTCAGACGTGTGCTCTTCCGATCTGATCTTTTGTTACATCATCATCATTATTTGCTTTCTTATCTTTAGATGTCTTACGCTTAAATGTATCATTGTTTATAGTATATTGGAAGTTGGTGCCGGTACCCATAAAGAGTGGAAATTGTCCGTGGTTCCAACGCAATTGGTTTACTTTAACAGGGTTTCCTGCATCGTTAATAGCATACATGTAGTTGTCAAAGCTTGTGCGTAAGTTTATTGTTAACTGTTTGGTTAATTTTAAACGCACTACTAAATCCCAATCACGCCATTTCATGGAGTCGGCAGCAAAGTTATAACCACCACCAATGCTTAAATCGTCTATGATACTAATCTTTTTAAAAGTACCGCCAGTACTATCTTTATCGTTTCTTACTTTCATCTCTACATTGTTTTTGAGATTAAAAGCAAGTACACCATTCATAGTCTTTGATGGCACCCCATACATACCTCTTTGGTAAGGAGAATATTCTACCGTTTCATAATGAACCATATCGGCATTATTCTTATCAATAGTCATCTTCTCATAACTATCATAATAGCCCCAAAAAGAAGTGCCAAAGTTTGGAGCATAGTTGAAAGATACAGAAGGAGTCATGACGTGACGCACACGGTCTATCTTGTCGCCAAAAATCTTCCTGTTTGGTGTATAGAAACCATATAGTTTTGTGTTGGCCGATACTCCTACGCTGAAGTCGTAAACATTGTAAAAACCATATGTTGTATCTCTAACCTCTTGTTGGTTAACGGCATCCCAGTCGCGGTGTTCTTTATTGAAGTACCAACGTAATGTGTTGTTTACTGTTGGAGTAATATTTAAATATTTTAAAGCTGTAAAAGTGGCGGAAATAGGCAGTGTATGCTTAACACCATTTTTCCAATCTCTCACAAATGAAGACTTAAAGAGTTGATCTTCTTTTGTGGTAATACTATTTTGGAAGTTCATGGTGTAAGTTAATCCTATCTTCTCATAAAAGCGCTCTTTGCCAACACCATTTTTACGTTTAAAGGGATAGGTGCGTTGTAGATTTACTACTATGTTTGGCGCATTAACAGTGATTGATGAGTCGGCAGAACGTTGAGATAATCCGGCATCGATACCAATACTCCATTTGCTCTCAGGAAAACGCTGAGTGTAACTTACGCTAGAACTGGTAATGTTTTGTGATTGTTGTACAGGATTATAATAGTTGTTTACATTGCTCTGATTGTAGCCACTGGTTTGGAAGTCAACATTTGCCGAGAATGTAGAGAATTGACTCGCTTTAGCATCTTGACGGTGGTTCCAAGTAATTTGGAAACTGTTGCTCTTGTTGTAGTCCGACATATATTTAATACCACGTACATCTGAACGGTAGTTAGCTCTAAAATAACCACTGAACTTATAACGTTTTACATAGTTAGAAGCTAAATTTAAGGCCCAGGTTCCTTTGGTGTATATGTCGCCGGTGAGCTCGAGATCAAAATGGTCGCTTATGGCAAAGTAATAACCTCCATTACGTAAGAAGAAACCACGCTCCATCTCATCGCCATAAGAAGGCATAATAATACCCGAAGAGTAAGAACTGGTGAAAGGGAAGAAACCAAAAGGAACACCTATGGGTAAAGGAACATCTTCCAATACTATCCATGCTAACCCTGAAGCAATGTAGCTACCTGGTTTAACTTTCGCTCGCGACATCTGTAGATAAAAATGGGGATGGTCGTGGTTGTCGCATGTTGTGTATTTACCACCTACCATACATACTGTACCATCATTATTCATTTTACTTTTGTCGGCAACAATATAACCTTCTCCCTGCTCGGTTACACCACCACGTGTGTATCCCTTCTTGGTCTTCATATTGTAGGTTATCTCCTTGAAGTTATATTGGTCGTTACCTTCTTTAAATATGGGAGTGCCTTTTAGAACTTCGGTAGAGTCTTTGCGACCGGCAGCAAAAAGAGTAGAGTTGTTCATGTTCACATTCATGGAGTCGGCAGTAATCTCTAATGGACGGGCAGTAAGATATTTTACATTTGCATCGCCCGATAAGATTGCAAAACCATCAAAGAAAAACTCAATGGAGTCATTTGCAGCATATTGTATCTCCGCATCTAAGGCGGCAGCTTTCTTTTTGGGGACGCTATCTACTGCACTACCTTCTATACCCAAACTATCGGCAGGCTCTTGTGCTATTAAAAAAACACTAGAAACCAATAGAATGGTACACAATAGTGAACGAATTATATTATTATTTATCAGTAGGTTGGCCAAGAATAGAACGGTTTGATTAAAACTTACTCAAAAGAATGCAAAACTAATGAATAATAGTCATTTTAACGAATTCAAGCTATACTTTTTTGCATTTTTAGTATAAAGGACACCATTTTTTTATATAATGAGAACAAATCATAAACTGAAATGAGAACAAGGGTTATGACGAAAATGGTTTGAATGAATAACATAATTAAAGCTCGCTACTATTATACCTCCAACTTCCAATCTTCAAAAGGTATTCGCAGTTGGTAGGGTAAACTAAAATCTATATCACTATTGCTTACCGATAATCCCATAAGGCGAATAGATTTATAGTTTAAGTTCACCTCGCTTAGAAGTCGTTCTCTAATCTCGGCTATGTCGCGTAAACTTTGAATTGTGAACGGTACGGTCCTAGAACGGGTAATGGTTTGGAAATCAGAAAACTTTATCTTCAAGGTCAAGGTTTTACCTAAGAAGTTCTTGCGTTTTAAACGTTCTAGCAAATCTTGTTCTATGCTCTGTAGCTCTTCAGTGATTTCACGGATATCTGTTAAATCGTGAGAGAAGGTATTCTCTGTACCAACCGATTTACGAGTACGATTTGGCACTACAGCACGATTGTCTATTCCACGAGCAAAATTATAAAATGCACTGCCACCTTTACCAAAATATTCATTCAACTGTAATTCTGAATATTTTAACAGGTCGCCTCCCTTATATATCCCTATCCGATGCATTCGCTCGGCAGTGACTTTACCAACACCAAAAATACACTCTATGTCGAGCGTCTTGATAAATTCTGACGCTTGATTGGGAGTTATAACATATAAACCATTGGGTTTATTATAGTCGGAGGCTATTTTTGCCAAGAACTTGTTATACGATATTCCTGCAGAGGCAGTTAAGTGTGTCTCTTGGAATATACGTTCCTTAATCTCTTTGGCTATGAGCGTTGCAGAAGGGTTGTTCTGGAAATTCTCTGTAACATCTAAGAAAGCCTCATCCAACGAGAGAGGTTCAACAAGAGAGGTGTAATCATGAAATATTGCGTTTATCTGACCTGATACCTCTTTGTAGACCTCGAAACGTGGATGTACAAACTGTAATTTCGGACACAATCGGGCTGCTGTTGTTGAGGGCATGGCTGAGCGAACGCCATAACGGCGCGCCTCGTAACTTGCTGCGGCTACCACACCACGACCGCCACTATGACCTACTGCTATCGGACGGTTTCGCAAACGTGGATGGTCGCGTTGTTCTACCGATGCAAAGAAGGCATCCATATCAATATGTATGATTTTACGTGAGTTCATTTTACATTACAAAGATAACTCTTTTTGACTTTTCAATGCATTATACATCGACTTTGGTAT
>CAMTOX010000256.1 GCA_947074225.1 uncultured bacterium | reverse complement strand
CATGGTTTAAACACTCTTCGGCACTATCCTTGTTTCGTGAATTAGCAAAACGTGGTTATACTGTTGTGGTAACTACCGACCATGGTACCATACAGGTAGAGAACCCCATAAAGGTAGTAGGCGATAAGAAAACGAATGTAAACTTACGCTATAAGCTAGGTAAGGCATTGAGCTATAACGCTAAAGAGGTATACGAAGTAACACAACCGGCTAAAATAGGACGCCCTAGCCCTAATGTGAGTACAAGTTACATCTTTGCCGGAAAGAACGATTTCTTTGCCTACCCAAACAACTATAACTATTATGTAAGTTACTATAAAGACACATTTCAACACGGCGGCATATCGTTAGAAGAGATGATAATACCCTTGATAACGATGCGCCCGAAATAGGGATGCTATGGAAGAAAGGATATTAGTTTTCAAAAATTGGTTTAGAGAGTGGCATTGGTTTGCCAGTTTACATAACACCACACAAACCATCATTATGTTGGTGGTCTTTTTGGCTATTTGTTGGGCGGGATATAAATTGCTCTACTTTTTGATTACTCCGGTAATTAGACATATTCACGATAAGTATAAAAACAAATATACCGATCTCTTCCTTGACAACCGAGTGTGGATACACCTAATGCAAATCCTTCCAGGATGGCTATTTTATATGTTCATTCCTACTGCTTTCGACCATCAAAACGATTGGGAACGTCTACTTTTACGCATTACAATAATCTATATCATTGTAATTATACTGTTAGTTTTCAATGCGGTGACATCGGTTATACTGGGTTTGTCGAAACAGAAACAATCGTTGGCACAACGTCCACTGAAGGTGGTGCATCAGGTATTTCAACTCATCTTTGTGATTATTGGAATCATCCTTGCCATAGCGGTACTATTTAATAAACCTCCCACAGCACTATTAGCAGGTATAGGAGCCTCGGCAGCTATATTAGTATTAGTATTTAAAGATACTATTTTGGGGTTTGTTTCGGGCATGCAGTTAACGCTAAATAATATGCTACAGCTAGGCGACTGGATAAACGTGGAGAAATATAATGCCGATGGTACAGTAGAGGAGATAACGCTGAACACCGTAAAAATACGTAATTTTGATAATACCATGACCATGGTACCACCCTATGTGTTGGTTACCGATTCGTTCCAAAATATGCGCTGGATGCAACTCTCGGGAGTGCGGCGTATTACTAAATCGGTACGAATAGATATGTTGACAGTAAAATTTTGCCATGGCGCTTTATTAGATAGTATGAAAGAGTTACCTTTGATGGTGAAAATGATTTCCGACTATCAACTGGAAATAAATAACCATTTAGAGGGGGAGACTAATTTAGGACTATTCCGAAAATACCTTACCTACTACATGAGCCAGCATCCGAATGTTGATAGTAGCAAGACTCTGATGACACGTCAACTACAACCAGATAGCGACGGTGTGCCAATAGAGATTTATTGCTTCAGCAACATCATAGATTGGGTGCCTTACGAAGCACTACAATCGGAACTATTAGAACATGTGATTGCATCGGCACCATTCTTTGGTCTACGCATCTTTGAGCGTAACTCTACTTTGGTAAGCCCTGTAATCATACCACAATAAACACTAAAGCCAAAATAAACATTGTGCTGTTTATGGCAGATATAGAAGCATTGTACGAATAGCACAATAAAACTATTTTCATTATGACAATAGAAGCATTATACACCATTTATAACCAACATCCGGTAGTAACTACCGATAGCCGCCAGTGTCCGCAAGACTCACTCTTCTTTGCCTTAAAAGGAGAGAGCTTTGATGGTAACCTTTATGCCGCCGCAGCCTTAGAGAAAGGGTGCAGTTATGCAGTGGTGGACAATCCGGAAATAGTTGCAAACGAGCGCTATATATTAGTACCTAATGTACTGAAATGTTTACAAGAGCTGGCCCATTACCACCGTAAAAGACTCAACACGCCAGTCATTGGTATTACCGGTACTAATGGTAAAACGACTACTAAAGAACTTATTGCTGCCATCCTATCCGAGAAATATAATATTCTATTCACTCAAGGGAACTTTAACAACCATATTGGAGTGCCCTTAACGTTGCTACAACTTAATGCTTCGCACCAGTTGGCAGTGATAGAGATGGGTGCAAATCACCCTGGAGAGATAGCAGAATTGGCTGCTATTGCGGCACCAAACTACGGACTCATCACTAACGTTGGGAAAGCACACTTAGAAGGCTTTGGATCTTTTGAAGGCGTGATTGCTACAAAAGCAGAACTCTACAACTATTTAAAAGAGAGCGCTGGCCAGGCATTCATAAACCTAAACAACGCCATACTATTGGAACAGTGGGGCGACATGCCTTTTCATAGCTATGCCCTAGATAATATTTTAGCTCAGGTTAAAGGAGAGATTGTTGAAAATAACCCTTTCATAACTTTACAATGGAATTATGAAAAGAGAAGTTATGAAGCAAAGACTCACTTTATAGGGTCGTACAATGGCGAGAATATGTTGGCAGCTATTGCCATAGGGTATCACTTTCAGGTGAGCGATGAGGAGATTAAACATGCACTGCAAACTTATGAACCTTCAAACAACCGCTCACAATTCACCCTTACAGAGTCCAATCGTATCATTGTAGACGCATATAATGCTAACCCTACAAGTATGTGTGCCGCACTAACAAACTTTGAGCAAATGCAAGCCGAACATAAGATGGTCATTTTAGGCGATATGCTTGAACTAGGTAATCAAAGTTTGGAAGAACATCAACATATAGTCGATCAACTAAAAGAGATGCAGTTGGAACGTGTTATTCTTATTGGCAATACTTTTAAGGCTACCCATCATGCTTTCGAACATTTTGACACCAAAGAGACTCTAATAGAGGCACTGCAAAAGGAGCCCATTAATAATGCTACACTGCTACTTAAAGGGTCGCATGGCATTGCTTTAGAGAAATGTATTCCTTACTTATAACCCATAACTTATCACATAGCTACAGATTCAATGAAGAAACTATTTATAATTCTTACTATAGCCTTTACACTCTTCTCGTGCGAGAATGTAAACATAGAGTCTCCCATACCGGAGATGGCAGTTCAACTTTCGTTCAATATCATGCAGGATGCCCCAGAATTGAATGTTATCGGGGGATATAAAAACTTCATCTCGGCAACCACCTATGGCCAATATTTAGGCTATGGCGGTATTGTAGTCTTTCATGGATTCATGGAAGAGTTCTATGCCTTTGACTTGGCATGCCCTTACGAAATTAAAAACGATGTACGTGTAGAGGTAAATATGGCAGGTGTGGGCGAATGTCCACAGTGCGGTACACAATACGATGTGGGCTTTGGATCGGGCACACCTTCTTCAGGACCAAGTGCTTTTGCACTGAAAAAATATAAGGTCTTGGTATCGGGGTATAACCTACGTGTAGTACGCTAAGATATTAGTTTTAAGGAGATAAGGAATAAACACAACCACTCCTACCCCACACTCTTTGAAGTGATTCAAGTAATGAGGTCATAAGTTTAGAAAAAAAGCTAATAAAAATGCGTTTTTTCATTCATCAATCAAAAATTATAACTTATCTTTGCACGACCTGAAAAATTCTTAAACTTTAAAAATATGAATACACCAAACAATCT
>CAMTOX010000255.1 GCA_947074225.1 uncultured bacterium | reverse complement strand
CCCTTTTGGCCCCGATCTTTAACACTCTGACAACTGCCGAGCAACCTGTTCAACAGTGTGGTTTCTTACACAACCTCCAGGTTTTGACAAAGATGTTATTGAGATAACGTTCTCTCCTCCTGTTAATGGTTACTTCCAAGTACCTATGGGCACAGGTGTTAATATCTTCCAAGTAGAAGCTATTGGCGAGAAAGTAAACAAGGCAAAATTGGCCGTTATCTCTCGTGAAGTAACAGCAAGTTCTGCTACTCAATCAAAAATCTATAACGATGCAAAACAATTTGCTGCTAATAATTCAACCACAACAGCAGTAGAAACGGCATCGAGAGAAGCTGGCTTACCTTTCTATCAAGCAACTGGTTTGGACCAAAACACACCACGTGTTAACAACATTGCACAAACCCGTCAGATTGTTCGTTGGGCAAATGAAAATAATGTAAATACAGTTTCAGATGTATTTGAAGCAGACAACCAATACATTGTTGCTACAATTACTAAAATAAACAAGAAAGGATATACTCCTTTGGAAGATGTTAAAGATGCTTTGATTCGTGAAATTCGCAACGAAAAGAAAGGTGCTATAATAAGCAAAGAGATGGAAGGTAAAACATTAGCTCAATTAAGAAACGAAAGATATAGCATTGATACCGTAGCAAACATTAGCTACAACTCACCTTATGCAGGCTCATTAGGTAACGAACCGGCAATCTTTGCTCTTGCTCCTATTGAAGCATTGAATAAACTATCTAAACCTATTGATGGTAACATGGGAACATTTGTGTTTGAAACTATTGAAAAACACAATTCAGGTCGTGAATACAACGAGAAAGAAGAGATTGCAATGCTTCAAACTCGTCAACAATACGCTTTATATGGTAGCTTAATTGAAGTACTTAAAACAATGGCTGTGATAGAAGATAATCGTATTATTTTCTATTAATAGAACTACCATTTAAGAATAAAACATCCAGATTGAGACTCTTAAGACATTAAGAGTCTCAATCTTTTTTTGTGAATCGTGTCTTGGCTATAATACAGAGAGGAGAAAGCGGTAAGAGAATGAATAATGGCGTGTGATTAACTAAATAATGTAATGATTATTTACTTGGTTAAACCTATAGGCATTACAATAATATCCAATATAGAAATTATTCCATGTTCTTATGGTTTTAATAGTTAGTTGCAGAGTATATAGATTAAATTTATGTATCTAAATAACTAAAACATATATCGTAATGAATTATTTGATTACTATTGATATATCTCTTTCAATGTAAAATTTACAATTTCTATTATCTCTAATTAAAAAGCAAGTTAAAAGTAAAAGCTAATAAAATATTAGCTATATTTGCACCTTCAAAAAAAGAGTGAATCATACCCCATGCAATTCGAAAAACGGTTTCAACAATTCCTAGATTGGCGCGAAAAACATATTTCTGAGCGTCAATTTGTTCTTATATTAAGCTTTTTAGTAGGTATAGGAGCCGCCATAGCAGCCTTTCTGCTAAAGAATGCTATACATATTGTTCATCAATTAGCCGAAAGTTTATCCGATGTCGATCAGGTAAACTATCTCTATTTAGCTCTTCCGGCAGCAGGTATAGCCTTAGCCAGTCTTTATGTAAGATATATTGTTAAGGACGATATTAGTCATGGTGTTACTAAGATACTCTATGCCATATCTCAACATAAGGCCATAATAAAAGTTCACAATATGTGGAGTTCTATGGTAGCGAGCTCTATTACTATAGGTTTTGGTGGTTCTGTCGGAGCCGAAGCACCAATTGTGTTAACCGGTTCTGCCATAGGTTCAAATTTAGGTAGACTCTTTAAGATGGACCAACGCACTATGATGCTATTAGTGGGATGTGGTGCCGCAGGCGCCTTAGGTGCCATCTTTAAAGCACCAGTAGCGGGTGTTGCCTTTACCTTAGAGGTGCTTCTTTTAGACCTTACCATGACCTCGGTAGTGCCACTTCTCATAACTTCTGTAACAGCAACTGCCCTCTCCTATCTTCTTATTGGTAATGAGTTCATGTTTCAATTTGACAGTTACGAACCTTTTACCTTAGAGCGAATACCCTTTATTATAATCTTAGGCATTGTTTGTGGGCTCTCGTCGCTATATTTAACTCGCGTAACACGTAAAATTGAGGGTTTCTTCAAAAAAATAGATAAGCCCTATAAGAAGATCATTGTTGGTGGTTCTATGTTAGGTGCCTTAATTTTCATCTTTCCTCCCTTATATGGTGAAGGATATAGCACCATAACCGCTCTGCTATCTAATAATTCTGAGTCTCTGTTTAATCAATCATTACTCTATGATTATCGCTTTGAGAGTTGGGCCATTATTCTCTATTTAGTGCTTATAGTGCTCTTTAAAGTTGTAGCTTCTGCAGCGACTAATGGCGCCGGAGGTACTGGCGGATTATTTGCACCAAGCCTTTTTGTGGGCTGTTTAACCGGATTTGTGGTAGCAAAATCTTTTAATCTGTTAGGCTTTGGTATTCCCCAACAAAACTTTGCTTTTGCCGGAATGGCAGGCGTAATGGCCGGAGTAATGCATGCTCCTTTAACAGGAATCTTCTTAATAGCAGAACTTACGGGAGGTTACGATTTGTTTATGACACTGATGATTACCTCTGTAATATCTTATTTAACTATCATTATTTTTGAACCTCATAGCATCTATGCCACACGTTTGGCCGAAAAAGGCGAACTCTTAACACACCACAAAGACCGCACAGTACTAACACTCTTAAAAATGGAGAATGTTATAGAGACCGATTTACAAACGGTGTATCCACAAATGTTGTTAGGAGAATTGGTAAAAGTAATCTCAAAATCAAACCGCAATATCTTTCCTGTTATCAATCAAGAGAATGGTAAATTACTTGGTATATTATCATTGGACGAGGTGCGCAACATCATGTTCCGGCCAGAACTTTATAACCGTTTTACGGTACAGAAGTTGATGGTTTCATCACCAGCAAGAATCAATATTAATATGCCAATGGAGAAGGTGATGGATATTTTCGAGTCGTCGCATGCTTGGAATTTACCAGTGGTAGACGATCAGGGTTGTTATATTGGTATGGTATCTAAATCTAAGATCTTTAATTCGTATAGACGTGTGTTGGTACACTTCTCAGAAGATTAACATTTAATACTAAATCATTGAATTTACATCTATGTCTACTTACTTTTGTAGAGACAATAGACTTGAGTTGTTTATAATGAGTTGTTTATAATATATAGAAAACTGATCTAAACAACAATATAAACTATATTATTAATAATAATATTTAAACGTCTATATTAAATACGTCAAATCCTCTTGGTATTGGTCCCTTTAAACCTTTATATCCAACTATAATTGGGAAGATTGATAACAAAGACAAACAGATTAATGCAATATAATTTATTTTATACTCTCCTCCATGTAAAAGAGGATTTAATTTTATAGAGTAAAATAAAGAAAAGATCAACATTGAGACACCCATTATTATATAGGATATACCCCATAGATTTCGTGAATTAGAATTAAAATTAAAAGATAAATCTTGAGATATAAATCCTGTACTTGCTTTTTGAATAGTTTTAACTGATTTAATTGATCCAGTAAATAAAAAGTCAGTATCAGTTTTACCTGTATGATATATTTG
>CAMTOX010000254.1 GCA_947074225.1 uncultured bacterium | reverse complement strand
TACGAGTTTTCTGAATGTGACTGGAGTTCAGACGTGTGCTCTTCCGATCTATTAAGCTTGTGAAACAGATTAAAGAAAAGAACATGATATTTGGTATCCGCGCTGTCATTGAAGCCATAGATGCCAATAAAGAGATTGATAAAATATTTGTGCGCCGCGAAATTGGTGGCGAACTTATTAAAGAGCTAATGGAGAAGTTACGCGACCGTAACATTCCCATTCAGAAAGTTCCTCTTGAGAAACTTAACAAACTAACGCTCAAGAACCACCAAGGCGTGGTTGCATTCACCACAAACATTGAATACCAACGTATTGACGATATTATCCCCACCCTTTACGAACAAGGTAAAAATCCATTCATTGTTATTTTAGATGGTGTTACCGATGTACGTAACTTTGGCGCCATTGCACGCACATGCGAATGTGCCGGTGTAGATGCCATTGTTGTACCCATGAAGGGTGGCGCTGCCGCCAATGCCGATGCCATTAAAACCTCGGCAGGAGCATTACATATCATCCCGATATGTCGCGAAGTGAGTCTACACAATACAGTATCGTATCTTCAAAAATGCGGCATACGTGTTGTAGCAGCCTCTGAAAAAGCAGCACATGACTACACTGCAGCCGATTATCGAGACCCGGTAGCCATTGTTATGGGTGCTGAAGATGTGGGTATTTCGCACGACATCTTGCGCATTTGCGACGACTTAGTCTCCATTCCAATTCTCGGACAAATTAGCTCACTTAACGTATCAGTAGCTGCCGGAGTAGTTATTTACGAAGCAGTAAAACAACGTAGCATCTAATTTCTAACTACGCATGGCACAACCTCCTTTTGAAATTCTTTACGAAGACAACCATATCATCGCTGTCAATAAACGCTGTTCTGATATTGTACAAGGCGACAAAACCGGCGATGAGCCTCTTCCAGAGGCTATTAAACGTTATCTGAAAGAGAAATATAATAAACCAGGAAATGTATTCTTAGGCGTTACTCACAGATTGGACCGCCCCACTAGTGGCGTGGTACTTTTTGCTCGTACAGGTAAAGCATTGACGCGTCTTAATGCCATGTTCCAGAATCATGAGATTAAGAAGACCTATTGGGCAGTAGTAAAACAAGCTCCAACAGCGCCCGAGGCTCGATTGGAACACCATTTAGTACGAGTGGAGAAACAGAATAAAAGCTACGCCTACCCCACTGCAAAGCCAAACTCTAAAGTGGCAAAGCTAACATACAAAACCATTGCTAAGTCCGACACTTACACACTGCTTGAAGTAATGCTTGAAACTGGCCGACACCATCAAATCAGATGCCAACTTGCAGCTATTGGCTCTCCAATTAAAGGAGACCTCAAATATGGCTTTGCACGCTCTAATCCCGATGCAGGTATCAGCCTTCATGCTCGCCGCATAGAGTTTATTCATCCGGTAACCAAAGAGAATATCTCTATTACAGCACCGGTACCGAACGATAATCTGTGGCGTGCCATCTCTAAAGGACTATAAGAACCATTATGACATAAACATACCGAAGGGGAGTTTTAAAATCTATACCTATTGAGCATAGATTTTAAAACTCCCCTTTCTTTTATTTATCAACTGCTAATCGGCAGTATCGTCAAAATTAATTTTCACATGAGTACCATCGCAGAATGGTTTTTTATGCGAATGGCCACATCTACACAAAGCCACCTTTCCATCCTCGACAGTCTCTGTGCCATCTTTATCTACCAATTTAAATTTACCCTCGGCCATTAAAGGTCCGTTATGAATCACTGTAATAGTGAGCAACTTTTCGTCATTACACATAATATATCTCCTTTAAAAATTATATTGTAATAAAATCATTCAAAGAGCATACCATATTAATACAGAGAATAAAGAAGTACCCAAAGCAAATCAATGCTTCATAACACATTAAGAGGTTTGATTATACTCACGATTCATCTCTTCATTATGCAACTTCACTTTTGATTTCGACAGTATCAAAGCATCAAGTTCGTCCATAATCTCTTCGTAAATCTTTTGAGTTTGCATAAACAGTGGATTTTTCGTTTTCAAGAAACGGAATCTACGCACGCGGTTATATAATTTTATCGCAAATATTTTAGTTCTGAAAAAGAGCACCAGACTCATTGGTAATGATCCAAGTACAATTAAAGCCACCCACCATATACCTGTCAGACCCCATACTAGTGCAAAAATCAAGGTATACCATAAAGGAAATGTCACTAGCGCTCCTAATCCTAAATGAAATGAAGAGTGCAACATACGGTCTTTAACATTACGTGTAATAAGATTTCCCGCTTTATAAGGAAGAAAATTCATGATATATCCAAATAAACACACAGGAAAGAGAAGAATTACCCATAAGGTACGCAATAAGGCTCCCGCAAGTGTAATTCGTTTACGAAATATCCAATCGCGCAAATCTAATGTTTTGATATTTTTACCATAAGAATCTACTTTATTCATTAATTTCTCCCATCGCATGGGTTCTTGATTACGTAAATGGTCTATGGCATTCACCACTTCTATTTCTGCATCCAGTTGACTTGTAAAAGAGAAGGGCGATTTACCCCGACTCTGCATTAAACGTTTACCATACATACGGCGCAACAAATCGTATTGACCATAATACTCTTTATCTTTAATATCGAGCATCATGGCCTGCACACGTTCTCGCGCCTTAGCACATAACAGCACATTGGCACGCTGGGGCTGCTCTTTATAAAGATCATAAAGCTCTTCAAAGGTAAATGGTTTGCCAATGGTAATTGCCAACTTACTTTGTAAACTAAAATAGTTGGAGTAATGGTTAGACATAGGCACAATCTTTAACTTCATATTGAAATCAGAGGCCTCGACTGCTTTAAAAGCAATACGCGAGAACCCTTTTTTAAAAGTACCTAAATGGTGACAATCTTCATGACCCGCTTCAGGAAACATCGCAATAATGCCTCCGCCCTCCAAAATCTCTGCCGAGCGGTTAAATATTGCCTCATTCTCTCCTAAATTCTCTTTACCGGTATCTTGAGCTCTAAATGCAGGCATAATCTTGATAAAGCGAAGCAACTTTGCCACAAACTCCTTTTTAAAGATATCGGCTCTGGCAATAAATACCGGATGGCGCCCATCTTTTATAGCGAATAAAATTCCTAAAGCATCGTTCAAACCATTCTGATGGTTGCATATCACCATAAACGGTTCTCCTTTTGCAGGCAAATTTTCTATACCACGCACCTGATACTGGCGGTAATAGAAATAATTATGTACCACGCGCACATAACGATAAATCAATTCATATCCCAAGCTGGGCTTTTCAACATTATCGAACTTAATCATATAAATAACAAATAGTTGGTCAAACCATTAAATAAAACAATACGAAAATATAAAATTTCGTATTGAGTACAAAATTAGATAAAAACCATCACAAAACAAGAATATCTAGATTAACATACAGCAATTTAACCTAAAACAAGCGCAAAGTAATGGCTGATTAATTAGTGATTAGAAATATTCAAATATAAATAATGCTCATCTATCATCATGAAACACCCAACAAATAGGGAGCCGATAGGGACCTTGCTCGCACCTCGCTCGCACATAGGGGTGCAGATCGGAAGAGCACACGTCTGAACTCCAGTCACATTCAGAAACCTCGTAT
>CAMTOX010000253.1 GCA_947074225.1 uncultured bacterium | reverse complement strand
CGGCATACGATGTTTCGGAATGTGACTGGAGTTCAGACGTGTGCTCTTCCGATCTGGTTTAAGAACTTATTACTACACTTCGTTTATGGGACCACACTTCTGAATGACGCAGAAGAAGAAGGTCACTCGCTCTCTTTAGAACAATCCATAAAAACCGTACACTATGTCAAATTTAACGAAAGGAAGTATTGAATTTCTCACCGTTGCATTAGAAACATGCAAATTCATTGAGAAAGAGGAGGTAGAAAAAGAATCCTTCATAGATACTATGCGCAAGCTCCTTCCGCTACTCTACTTAAAAGCATCTATGGCCGAAGTGCCAAGGAGTTTTATATACGACGAGGAGCCGGAACGCTTTGTCAACGAACAAGACTACGAACAGCTGAGAGAACGTATGGCAGAACTTTTAGGTAACGCCGACCAGTACCTCACAGCTATCCATCCAGACATTGCATTAAGCGATACCACTGTAGTGGCAACTATCTCGGAAGATATTGCCGATATTTACCAAAACCTTAAAAACTTTGTCTCTATAGGACAATTAGGTAACGAGGACTTAATGAACGATGCCCTTATTATATGCCTTACTGAATTTAAAAACTACTGGGGAACGAAACTCCTTTCGGCTCAATTAACTTTACACCTTATCTGGAGTGGAGTTATTAAGAGCACCGACGAGAGTGAGACCGAAAAAACATCTGAATTTTGATACTCTATCCTGAAAATATCGACAAACAAGAGGTTGCTACACTCCCCTTAAACGACATATCGGGCAAAATCACTGTGATTGATCACCCTAATATGGTAAACGATGCGGTAGATAAACTCCTTGCAACACCTGTTATTGGCTTCGACACAGAGACACGACCTACATTCAGAAAGGGAGAACAACACACGGTATCTCTACTACAGCTAGCCACTAACGACGAATGTTTCCTTTTTCGACTACATCTTATTGGACCTTGCGAACCACTTCGTTATCTGCTTGAGAATAATAAGATTATGAAAATAGGGCTATCTGTACACGACGATTTCAGAGCACTGAATAAATGGATGCCTATGATGCCTAATAACTTCTTAGAACTTCAACGTTACGTTAAATCCTTTGGAATTGAGGAGATGAGTCTTCAGAAAATATATGCCATTGTGTTCAACCAAAAGATCTCTAAACGTCAACAACTTTCTAATTGGGAAGCACCGGTACTTACCGAGGGGCAAAAACAGTATGCTGCAACAGATGCTTGGGCATGCCTCAATATTTATTATGAACTACAGCGTAAATTTGGACTATCCAAATAGGTTACGCACATTTATATCAACACTATTTATATGATTACTATTCAATTAAAACCTCGCAAAGAAGAGAATGTACTTAGGTTTCACCCATGGATTTTTTCTGGTGCCATAGCACGTATTAAAGGAAAACCTGAGGAAGGCGACCTAGTTCGTGTGGTAGACTGCGAGGGAAACTTCCTTGCCATAGGGCACTATCAAATAGGAAGTATCATGATTCGTATCCTTACGTTTCAAGATGAACCCATAGACCGCGATTTCTGGAAAGAGCGCTTGGTACAAGCTTATAAACTACGCCAAGCATTACGTCTAACCAAAGATACCAATACACAAACCAATGCTTTCCGACTTATTCATGGTGAGGGCGACAACCTTCCCGGATTAGTCATAGACATTTACGACTCTACAGCTGTACTACAAGCACACTCTGTAGGAATGCATATGGTGCGTCAGGTATTGGCAGAGCTATTAGTAGAGGTGGTTGAAGGAGTAGAAAATGTATACTACAAATCGGAAAGCACACTCCCTTTCAAAGCCCCCATAGAGGTAGAAGATGGATACCTCATCGGTCACGAAACAGAAACCATCGCTATGGAAAATGGACTTAAATTCTATGCCGACTGGCTCAAAGGGCAAAAGACAGGGTTCTTCATCGACCAACGCGACAACCGCGAACTTCTGGAAAGCTATGCCAAAGGACGCGATGTACTCAATATGTTTTGTTACACCGGTGGCTTCTCCTTCTATGCCATGCGTGGAGGAGCAAACTTGGTACACTCGGTCGATAGTTCGGCTAAAGCCATAGACCTCACTAACCGTAACATCAAACTCAACTTTGGCGATGATGCACGACATGAAGCATTCACTGCCGATGCCTTTAAGTTCTTAGACAATATCGATGGTAAATATGACCTCATCGTCTTAGACCCTCCGGCTTTTGCCAAACACCGCGATGTGTTGCGCAATGCTCTACAAGGATACCGTAAAATCAATGCCAAGGCTTTTGAACAAATCAAACCCGGTGGTATTCTCTTTACCTTCTCTTGTTCACAAGCCGTAAGCAAAGAGCAGTTCCGTTTGGCAGTATTCAGTGCTGCGGCACAGAGCAAACGTTCTGTACGTATTCTGCATCAAATGACACAGCCTGCCGACCACCCTATCAATATTTATCATCCCGAAGGAGAATATCTCAAAGGGTTAGTGCTCTATGTAGAATAATAAAACAACCTTTTTTACGTTTAACTCTTTAAGGGGAGTTCTAATAACTGATTTGTAAATGATTTTTGAATTTTAGACTTGAAGATTTAGTTCTTGTATTGATTTAACATAGCGGGCTATGTGTTGAAATACAAGGACTAAAGATTCTGTCTAAAAACAAAAAGCATACAAAAGCAGCATTAAATTATAAAGTTAAACGCTCTGCGTTCATTTTTTAGAACTCCCCTTAAGAAAACTATTATATTCATTAATACTTAATTCAACACTTATGAAAAAGACTCTTTTATTGTCGGTAGCTTTAATCTTTTCGACAATACTTTTTGCACAGAGCGATGTTTTTGTTGGCGAATGGACCACTTACGATGAAAAAACTAACGAACCAAACTCTGTAGTGAAAATCTATAAAAGCACCAATGGTACCTACTTTGGTAAAATCGTTAAACTGTTAGGAGTTGAAGAACCTGAAAAAGTGAAATGTACTGCCTGCACAGGAGCAGACCGCAACCGTCCTGTAGAAGGCCTTATCATTGTAAAATCTATGCGCCATGTGAATCGTGAATTGATTGATGGTACCATTACAGATCCTAAAACTGGAAAAGTGTACAATTGTAAAATCACCTTTGAACCTGACGGACGACTTAAAATAAGAGCTTCTGTCGATAAAAAAGGAAAACTTGGTCAATCTCAATATTGGACCCGTACAGAAGAATAAGAAAAAGATAAACAACCATAAGCCCTCAATATGTCGCAAGTCATATTGAGGGCTTATGGTTTATAGACAAATAAAGCAATGCTACCATAACTCGATTAAAGCACAAAATATATAACGCTTTTACCACGACAAAGCGCACAATGTTTCTACAGAAGTATTTGTGCATATAATAACATTAGCGCCAATATAATCTTCCGCTGGCGCCGATTTGCAATCGGTGCCAACATCAATCAACACTCACAAAACCAAAACCTCCATCTCAGTCGTGCGTCTCTTCAACCCGGCTCTGCCTTAGTAAAACAGCTGTCCAATATCTGGAAGATATTCTACTATAACGATGATTCTTTTTCTTCCCTTCTCCGGAGGAGAATTTGTGAATAACCCCGAGTAAACGTAGCGATAGCGAAGTGAAGCTCGGGGTTATAGAAGCAATAGTGACTTGCGCCTGAAAGGTGCATAAGATATCATAGAATCCC
>CAMTOX010000252.1 GCA_947074225.1 uncultured bacterium | reverse complement strand
CCCAACCCTAACAGTATACATAAGATAAGTTACAAAAGAATTAATTATAATAAAAGAAATATAAAAAATCAAAATAAAAAATTTCAAATTTAACTTAGATTTATTTGCTATATTAAATCCAACTATGAAAAAGTCGAAAGAAAAAACAGAGTTTCCCTCTAAATACATTAATGGTAGGGATAATAAAGAAAAGAAAAAAGTAGAGTTATCCGAATTGTAATAGATTAAATGTTCCTGATCAAAACCACCTCCATTTCCATAGTACATATTATATTCATTAGTAATAAAAAGTGGGACACCTGATCCAGGTAACATATTTAAACCAGAACTTAAGTAAAAACAATCTGATGTTTTATATTCCGATGATAACGAATTAAAATAAGGCAATTTAACTAAATCACATTCAGTATTATAAATCGACGAAAAACAAGGCTCTGTAAAACTACTATCAGAACATTGTTTAGTAACCTTTACATAATTGTGTTTCATCGTTTCTAATTGAGTATACATAATATTTGGCTCGGTCACAAATGTTGAACTAACAAGTTTGTCGGCAATTCTATCTGGATTTACAGACTCAAACAATTCTACCAGCCAACCATTGCAATTAGCATCATCGCGCCATGAAGCAGCAAAAGAATTGGCTCTTAAATTATATATAAATACATTATCTACAGCTTTACAACTATTAGCCTTCGAAATCTGATAAGAATCTAATGAAATATCAACAACATTATTAGAACCTGCAACAGTAGGAGCAAACTTAATTGCAATATATTTTCCATCGCCAGTATAATGTGTAAATGGTATATGATATGTCATAAAGCTATTATTATCATTTACATTAAAATTCTTTATTGTAATAAAAGTATTATAATCATTGGGATTGGTCATTACCCCTACTTCCATTATAATATTTCCCTTTTTTACTCTAAGATTCACTTCTAATTCTAAATCATTAAGCGAAATAGTTTGTATACAAGGTGAAACTATATAACTTACATCACCTTTTGTAACATTAATTGAATAACTATAATTACCACTCTCAAAGAGAGTATTACTAAAATTATTCTCAACATTGCCATTGTGCGATAATTCAGTCCAACAAACACCTACATTATTGCTAATCGGTATTGTGTTATAATTATCGGCTAAGCTATTATTCTCGTCAATAAATTCTGATGAACAAGGCATTGTCAGTGTTAATGATTTATTTGAAATTACTAATCCATTACAGTAACCTTGAAAAAACACTTGATAAGAGGCACTCGGAGTTAAGCCTTCTACATTGAATGAATTGCCAATAAATACAGTATCGATTATTGAATTATTATTATTAATTATTATAGTACGGACAGAATCAAAGAGAGTAACCCAGCTATATCGTACTTCATTATCAGTAAGATAATATTCAGAAATCTTCAACTCTGAACATGTAAGAGGTTCAATTGCAAAACTATAAAGTTTTAAAGGTGGTTGAGTTCCTCCTGAGGCATTATTAGACCAAAATATCAATAAAGAATATACATTACTCTTAGAAATAGAGATGGTTGTGTTAACACTATCGGGAGTATTATTCTGGCTTACTAAGTTCTGACTATTCAGTTTAATCCATGAAGAAGAACTCACAGACGAAGGAGTAGTGCCAGCGTATACCATTTCATTTTGAGGAATAAGATAGATAGAGGCATAATCATAATTTACCTCACCAATACAACTATAGATATAATCAACTTGGTAATCTCCTATCTCTAACTCAATGTCGCGTCGAGCATATACAGTGCTTCTATAATCAATATCATAGAGATAATTGCTATCGGATGTAATATATAGACCATCATTTGTTATTGCGAACTGGTTTGTTTGAGTACCATTAATTAATTGCCATTCATTAGCATCGGAAGCAAAATTGGTTATATAAGGTACTGTAGCTATTGCATACGGAGTAGTAAAATAGAGAGGTTCACTCCAAAATGATTTAGCTTTATTAAAAACACAATTAGCACGTACATATAACACATACTTACTATTTGGTAATAAACCAGAATATCTATAATAAGGTTCTGCACAATTTATAATAGTACCTTCTTCTAACGGAGTCCCCTCTGGTACAACAACTAAGTCCCAACTATTACGCCTATCAAAGTCAGGAAAAATAATTGTCATGGAACTATCCATATGCTGTTCTATTTCGCATGTATGGGTAAATGTACAATGTAGATCCTTTGTTACAATAATATCTTTCAGTGAAAGACGAGTCGACTCAATATTGTTTGTGATACATATACCTATAAGGTTTTCATTTCCTATATAATCTTTAAACGAAAAAGATTTGCTAATCCATTTTGTCGTTTGATTAATAGATATACTATCTAAAGGAATAAAAATCTTTTTATTAAAAGTATTACTGTAAACACCTATACTAATCGTGGATCTCCATTTTCGTGGTAAAGCACTGAATGATATCGTCAACTCTTGGATACTATCGCATAAGAATTCTGGGAATTCTAAATATACTGGTTGACCTTCATTAAAAGTCATATCGAGTTCATTATCGGAACATACAAAAATTGGCGATGAATTATCGGATACATGCACATTGAAACATTCAGGGAAAATACGAGTTGCACTATCTACTGCAGTAAACCCCGGAGTGTAAGGAAGTTCAAACGGGGCACAAAGCGTCTGGAAATAATTATTCTTTTCATACGACTCATGTTCAACACCTAAAGTATCTATTGGATTAATCAAAAAGAAATAATATTGATTTGGATTAAGACCATTTAAATGTATAGAATGTATATTCACTACGGTATCAACAGTAAAATTTGTTATATTAAACCAATTCATGCCCTCCTTATAATCTAATGCTTCAACTACTTTTACTCGCCACTGTACATCATTTTTATTAATGGATGACCATGAAATATTACAACTTTTTGAGGTAACATTATTTACTCTTATGTTATTTACATCGTGTAAGTTAGTCATATTTCCAACATAAATAGACTCTATATAACAAGATGCTAATTCATTATTATTCGATGTTTCCATCAACAAAGTGATATATCCTCTATCATCAATACAGTTATCCATATAAATACGGAAATTTGTTTGGTGTCCTAACGTGATTGACTGATATGGGACAAAAGAACTAATATCGTTTGGACACTGTGTTGTACCGATTAATAATTTACTATTTGCACTATTGGTTGTAGCCACTAAATCAATATAATAATCTAGTATGCTTCCATAAAATTTAGGCAAGAAAAGATACGTCTCCTCTAAAATGGTATATTTACCAGATATTACCTCTTTATATCTATTCAAGGAGAGTGCTCTTAACACTGTAGAATCTGTATTATGCACCTCAACTATGGCAGGCGAAATATCTTCATAACAAAAAACATCGCCAGTGTTATAAATATATAAATCGGAAGGAACGCCCTCTTTACCTAATTCACAACCTGAAAAATTGACGTTATAAGGCACTCCAATAGACGATGCAAGAGTAGTAAAGGTATTTTCTTGTCCCCATTTACTTTGCCCATAATAAGGGTGTATCGCCTTGGCATAACAATAATATTTAGTATTTGGCGAGAGCCCGATCAGTGGATAATAGATGATTGAAGGAGTCACTTCTGAACTAATATCACCATCTCCTTCGTTAGGATTAATAGACTTAGATCTTACTTGAATATACACGTTGGAAACATTTTTGTCGACCCTCTTTAGA
>CAMTOX010000251.1 GCA_947074225.1 uncultured bacterium | reverse complement strand
AACAATGAAAAAATTATTTTATCTCTTTGCCGTACTCTTTATTTCGGCAACTACCTTAATGGCTCAGCCTTCAAAAGGAAATCAAAAAACCAATTACACTCCAGAGACTCGTGCAATGATGCGTTTAGATCGTTTATCTCAAACCGTTACTTTAAGCGAGAAAGAACGTTCTGAGGTTTTAGCTCTATTTACACAACAAGAAGAGCAACGCGCAAAGCAAAAAGCAGAGCAAGAGTCAAAGCGTGAAGCTGCAAAGAAAGCATCGAGCGAAGAGCGTCAGAAAAACAATGCCGAATTAAAAAGCATTATTGGCGAAGAAAAGTTCACCGCTTACGAAACAGCTTGTAAAGAGAAACATAAGGCATCAAAAGAGTGCTCTAACAATAAAAAAGGACCAAATAGAAAATAATAATAATGTTCTAGAGAAATAGGTGACATAACACATTTTATGTGTATAGTCGAAGGTAGGGAATTGCTGTGAAGCTGTTCCCTACTTTTTTATATCACCCTACCCCTGTCGTTATTCACAACTAGCAGCATTACAATAGTAATGCTTAGGATTTAGATGGATAAAATAGAGTTCTACCTCGGGGTATCCAGCTTGATTTAAAAGCTTTGATACAGCAGTAGCCACCTGTTGTTCAATCGCATCGGAACGCTTAAATGCTAAAACCTCTACCATTGGGTAACCTGCTTGTGTGCCTGTTCGCGTTAGCCATTCACTCTCTATAAATTGAATGTTAATATAATCGTCGGGTACCGAATAAATATCAGTAAGTGCATCAAATAAATCATTTGAGAGTGAGTGTAAAGTCTCTTTTTTAACTCCCTGAAAACGTAATGTAGGCATATGAAAATGAGATTTTAATGTAAATTGATTAGCAAATATAGGGATAAATAGAGAATAGTGTCTAGAAATGCTTTTTATTATAGCTTTTATAATTATTTATTTAAAGTTGTAAACATATACATAATGGTATGTAAGAATAAAAGTATTTTACATCACTACTTATTGGTTTCATCACTATTGGAGAGTACTGCAATCTCTAAATGAATTTCCACCTTTTTGTTATTAGCGTGCAGCAAAGAGTCTAACTGCAATAGAGGTAATTGCTAAAGTAGAGAGTAATTATTATGTAATCAATGATACATTCATACTCAATGATCCAGAAGAAGTTTATCTTCAGACTATAACCGTCTAGTTAGTATATAGAGATAATACTAATAGAGTGTCAGAGTGTCAGAGTAGAATCAAATTCTTAAAAATATGATAGGGTTAAAGTAAGATAGCGGTGAAGTAAAGAGCGTTAAAAGTCATAATATAGAGAAGCATAAGTTGGAATAGTTGTTGGTACAATAACAGTTAGTGTTCATTCCATTATTCATATTGACATTAAGGGTATTATCGTTTAAAATAGGTAAGGAACTTCAACATTAAAAAGCAATAGATTTATTTAGATAGTTCAAAGTAGTGTAACAATTGAATCAATAATAGTTCTAATAATTTTAAAAACTGTATCTTTGTATAGTGCAGATGAAATTGAGAGGAATGAGATAAAAGGCTAATATTAAGAAATTATGGCAAAGAAAGAGAGTCGGTCCGACCGTCGGAGCAAAGGGATGCGTAAGCCAGAGATGGCAACTATGGTGATGCGTTATTTTGAGGAGAACCCCACCAAGGTAGTGAACTACAAACAGATTTCGCATGCCTTAGTCTTTAAAACAGAGCAACAGAAACAACTTCTGATGGATATACTCTACGAATTGACCGATCATGGCCAGTTAACACAAGTAGATCATGGTAAGTTTCGCATAAATCAACGTAAGAGCTATGTTACAGGAGTTATAGACCGTCGGTCAGTAGCTAAGAAGACCATGTTGATACCTGACGATGGTGGAGAACCCATCTTTATTGCCGAACGCTCTATGGGCATTGCTCTAGATGGCGACAAAGTAAAAGTTTTACTATTCCCCAAACGTAAATCGCAGAACCAAGAGGGCGAAGTGGTTGAGGTATTGGAACGTGCACGCACAGAGTTTGTAGGTATATTGGAGGTGAAGACAAGCTTTGCCTTCTTGAATATGGATAAAAAGCAACTCACACACGACATTTTTATACCCCTAGATAAATTGAATGGCGGTAAGAATGGTCAACGTTGTGTTGCACGCATTATAGAGTGGGAAGATAAAGCAAAGAATCCGATTGGCGAGATCATAGATGTGCTTGGCGATGTGGGTAATAATAACGCTGAGATGCATGCTATATTGGCGGAATTTGGATTACCTTATAAATATCCAGAAGAGATAGAGTCGGCAGCTAATGAGATAGGTTCGGGCATTAGCCCTGAGGAGATCTTAAAACGCAAAGATATGCGAGATGTTACAACTTTTACCATTGACCCTCGCGATGCTAAAGATTTTGACGATGCACTCTCGGTACGTAAGTTAGAAAATGGGCTATGGGAAGTAGGTGTACACATTGCCGATGTAACTCACTATGTAACCGAAGAGAGTATTATAGAAGAGGAAGCTAAAGATAGAGCTACCTCAGTGTATTTGGTAGATAGAACAATACCTATGCTTCCTGAGCATTTAAGTAATGGCATATGTTCATTACGTCCAAACGAAGAGAAACTTACATACTCTGTAATATTCCTAATGGATGAGTTTGCCGATGTAAAAGATTATGAAATAGCTCGTACCGTAACCTGTAGCGACCGACGTTTTACATATGAGGAGGCACAAGAAATTATTGAAACAAACGAGGGCGACTATAGAGATGAGATATTGAAGCTAAATGAGTTTGCGAAAATATTACGTGTGAAACGTTTTGCAAAGGGTGCTATAGCTTTTGAACGTTCTGAGGTACGTTTTGAAATTGACGAAAAAGGAAAACCCATAAGCGTTTATTTCAAAGAGGCCAAAGAGGCAAATAAACTGGTTGAAGAGTTTATGCTCCTGGCAAACAAAACTGTGGCGACACATATAGGTAAACCAAAACGTAAAGGCGAGAAGCCAAAAACTTTTGTGTACCGTGTTCACGATGTGCCAAATCCAGATAAATTGAGCAACTTTGCTACTTTCATTAAGCGTTTTGGCTATAAGCTGAAGACCACAGGAAAGAATGATGAAGTATCGAGCTCAATAAACCATTTGCTAGATTCAGTACAAGGAAAGAAAGAACAAGATTTAATTGAGACATTAGCCGTTCGTTCAATGGCTAAAGCAGTCTATACAACAGATAATATAGGTCACTATGGATTGGCATTTCAATATTATTCTCACTTCACCTCTCCAATACGAAGATATCCGGACATGATGGTACATCGACTTCTAACACGCTATTTAGCAGGTGGAAGCAGTGCTAATAAGGAGGTTTATGAAGAACTCTGCAAACATAGTTCTGAAATGGAACAGTTGGCAGCAAATGCCGAACGGGCATCGATAAAATATAAACAGGTGGAATATATGAGCGAACGCTTAGGACAGGTTTACGATGGCGTAATTTCCGGAGTTACTGAATGGGGCATCTATGTTGAGCTGAATGAGAATAAATGTGAGGGCATGATTCCTATTCGCGATCTTGACGACGACTACTATATCTTTGACGATAAGAATTACTGTATCATTGGTCGTAACCGACGAAAGACATCACCGTTGGGCGACCCTTTAACAGTGACCCTAGCAAGCGCCGATTTAGTCAAGAAGCAGTGCGCCTTTTCTAGCATCAACTCGCCACAAAAGAAAGGCGCCCTC